>NZ_JALBHA010000044.1:0-25106 GCF_023006445.1 Bradyrhizobium sp. SHOUNA76 | reverse complement strand
CGGCGGCGATGGCGCATACCTGCGAGCTCGCGGGCTCGATCGAGACGTTCGACGCCATCGCGACGCGCGAAGGCGTGATCCGCGTGGCCGGCCTCGATGAACTGATCGAAACCACCGAATGCTTCGTGCACGCGGCCGTTCCCAAGGGCGATCGGCTCGCCGCCGTCACGCTGTCCGGCGGCAAGCGCGGCATGCTGCTTGACGCCTTCTACAAAGAAGGCCTGAACTTCGCGCCGCTCAGCCCGCATGTGAGGTCGGAGCTGGCCAAAATGCTCGGACCGGGCTCGATCGTCGGCAATCCGCTCGACGCCGGCTTTGCCGCCGTGGTCGATCCCTCCGTCTACATGAAGTCGATCAAGCTGATGATCGACGATCCCGACATCGACATTATCATCATCGACGCCGAGCTGCCCAAGGCGCCGCATGAGCTGCGCGAGCGCAATTTGCGCATCGTCAACGAGATGGCGAGCAAGGCCGCAAAGCCGGTGATCTATATCAGCGCGATGTCGATCGGCTTCACCGAATTCACCAAGAGCTTGCGCAAATCGCTGCCGCATCTCGCGGTCATGCAGGGCATGGACCGGGCGGTGACCGCGATCAAGTCGCTGCTCGACTACGCCAAGCTGCGCAAGGAGGTGCCCGACGTCGTCTCGAGCTCGAAACCCGCCGCACGCGCCGTGCTGGAGAAGGCGTTGAGATCGACAAGCGGTGCCGCGCTCGACGAGGTCGCCTCGAAGAAGCTCCTGAAGGCCTATGGCATTCCGATCTCCAAGGAGGCGATCGCACAGACCGCGGCGGAAGCCGCAAAGATCGCCAAGCAGATCGGCTTTCCGGTCGTGGCAAAGCTCGTCAGCGCGGAGATCCTGCACAAATCCGACATCGGCGGGGTCGTGCTGAACCTCAACAATGCCGCCGAGGTGAAGAAGGCGTTCGGCGACATCACAGCACGGGTGGCGAAGCTGAAAGGCAAGCCGAAGCTCGATGGCATTCTGATCGCGCAACAGGTCAAGGCCGAGCTCGAGCTGGTGGTCGGCGCCTCGCTCGATGCCGAGATGGGCCCGGTCGTGCTGTTCGGCACCGGCGGCATCGACATCGAGTTGATGAAGGACGTCGCGCTCGCCGGCGCGCCGCTGGACGAGGCCGAGGCGCGGCTCCTGATCGGTCGCACCAAGGCCGGAATCAAGATGCGCGGCTATCGTGGCAAGCCGGCCTTGCACGAGGCCTCCGCGGTGAAGGCATTGGTCGGCCTGTCCAATCTGATCGCAGATGCCGGCGACCGGATCGCCTCGATCGACATCAACCCGTTCCTGATCAACACCAGGACGGGCGTCGCCGTCGATGCCCTGATCGTGCTGAACAACGCCGCGGCAGAACGTGCCGCCGGGCATTGAGCCGTAGGGCGGATTAGCGCCTGCGTAATCCGCCAACTTGCACGGCTGGGGAGGCAAAAACGGCGGGTTACGCTTCGCTAACCCGCCCTACGTACCATTACGGCCTCCTTCCAACTTCCCTGCTTTGGCCGTAAAACCTTCCCCTCATGGCACGCGCGAGCAATCTGGTGATCGGAACGGCGACGCTGGCGGTGATCGCCGTCGCGTTCGGCGGCCTGCTCGGCGTGGAGAAATGGCGCACGATCCAGAGCCGCAGCCAGTTGCGTGTGGTGTTCGAGGGCGGGTCCGCCAGCGGCCTGCGCCGCGGCGGGCCGGTCAATTTCGACGGCGTCCCGGCGGGCCAGATCCTGTCGATCAAGCTGGACAATCCGCGCAAGGTCGTGGCGCTGGTGATGCTCGACAACACCGCGCCGATCCGCAAGGACACCGTGGCCGGCATCGAGTTCCAGGGCCTGACCGGCGTTGCCGCGGTCTCGCTGATCGGAGGCGCGCCCTCGGCGCCACCGGTGCCGCTGGACTTCGACGGCGTCCCCGTGCTGACCGCCGACCTCAGCGACGCCGAATCCATCGTCGACACCCTGCACAGCGTCGACCGCACGATCGTCAGCAACGCCCCTGCTATCAAAGACGGCTTGCGCACGTTCGAAAACTACACTGCCGATCTCCGGAGCAAGGGCGGCGAGATCGATTCCGTCATGGCCAAAGTCGACAGCGCCTTCGCAGGCTTCGACAAGGCGGTCACGAAGATCGAGGGCGCCGTGCCCGGCTTCGTCGACGGCAAGGCCGACGAGCTGTACGAGAAGATCAGGGGATTACACGAGCTTGCCGATACCATGAAGAAGAAATCGGCGGGCTATCTCGAAGACATCCGTCGCTCGCTGCTCGATGTCAGCGAAGCCGCCAACAAGATGAGCGGGATGCCAGCAGCACCCGCCGCGGCCCCGCGTCCACCGCGAAAGCCCGAGCAGAAGCCGAAGAAGAAGCAGTGACTCTCGGTCCTCCCTAAAAGGGGAGACATCGCATTTGAACATTCAATAGAGTCGTCATGCCCCTCTCCCTAGAGAAGTGACAACGCCTCACCACGCGTAGCGCACAACGCCTTTGCCGGCGGTGGAGCGCGTGACGTTCGAGAACTCGCCCTCGAAGGTCGCCGAGGCAGACCAGCCATTCATCCAGTTCATCTGCACTGATGCCGTGGTCAGAGCAGAATCGCGCGCCAGAGCAGCGCCGTTCACGACGAAAGCCGATCCCGGCAGCGTCTGGAACACCGCGCCGGCCGTGCGGTCCGGATTGTAATCATGCGCCCAGGCGAGGCGGCCGCGCAGGGTCACTAGGCCGCCAGCCGCGGCAAACGACCTGTCCGCGCGCAGGCCGAGTTCGGTGCGCGTGCTGGTCACGTCCTTGGCGGCATAGTTGAGCGCGAAGACGTTGCTGCCCACCACGGCCGACTCGGCATAGCCCGGAAGGCTGAACAGAGTGGCCTGAAGTGCTGCATAGGGCGTGACGCCGGCCCACTGCATGGCATGGCGATAACCGCCCTCGATGCGGCCCGAGAGGGCGTTGGCGTTGAACTGCGCGCGCAACTGGTCGTAACCGGCAGCCGTCACGACGCGATTGGTCGTGACGTCCTGCCAGCCATAGGCAAGAGCCGCCGTGATGTAGGCCGGCCCGGCCGTATGACGCACGAAGACGCCGGCCTGGAACAGATCTGAGCGGCCCCAACCGAGCCCATTGACGCTGAATCCAGTCCCGCCGCCTGCGAGGGCGAAGCCCGCAACCGTCGACGGCGAGAAGCGGTAATCGAGGCCCACGGCAGTGCCATAGACGCTGCTGGTCGTGTTGTTCGAGCCGAGGCCGGCGTTGCCGTCGGTGGTCTGCGAGCCGCCGTAGCTGGCCGCCCACACATCCCAGCGCTGCTCGAACGTCGCGATCGGCGCCTTGCGGTAGATCGAGGCAAAGGCGTCCCGCGCATTTCTGTCATGTGCGCCCCTGCTGGTCGCAGCATAGACATTCGCGCTCGTGTCGTCGGCATAAGGCATCGCGCCCGGCGCGCCGCTGCGCCCCGAACCGAGCACGTCGGTTAACAGGCTCATGAACAGGTTCATCGCATTGAACGTCGTCTGCTGCGATCCCGTCCCCGGCTCGCCGGAGGCCTGCGTCAGGCCCTGCGGCGTGAGATTCGCGAGCGCGACAGGCAGGCTGCCCGTGGTGTTGAAGATGCGCGTCAGGACGTTGGCGACATTCTGCTGATTGATATTGAGGCCGCCGCCATAGCCCAATGCGAGATCGAGGAAGACGTTGTTGGGATCATAGCTGAGCGCCGCATGCAGGTTCGGCGACAGACCCGTGACCGCCGGATTGAAGGTGTCGGGCAACGTGTTCGCGGTCAGGATCGTGTAATGCTTTGCGATCGTACCGATCGGAACGACCGCGACGGTCGCGCCACTGAGCGTGGAAGTCCCGGTCACGACCGCGATGCCGTTGTTCGCCCCCGACACCTGCACCATGTAAGTTGACGCGCCGGTGAAGTTGAGATCGCCGTTGACGTTGAGCGTGCCGGTCGGAAGCCCTGGCGCCAGAGTGCCGCCATTGACGTTGATGGTGTTGACGTTGCCGACGCCGCCGAAGGTGCCACCCGCGGCAACGGTCACATTGCCGTTGATGGTGCCGGCGAGCAGAAGCGTGCCGCCGAGCACGTTCCAGTCCTGGTTGCCGGTACCGGTCACCGTCCAGGTCGAGCTGTCGACCTTGTTGAAGGTCGTGAAACCGTCATATTGGAGCAGGGGACCGATCAGGCTGAGATCGAATGTGTCCTTGCCTGTGCCGCCGAGCTGGAATGTATCGGTGCCTGCACCAAGCACGAGGCCGTTGATGATGCTGCCGGGCCCGAGCGTCAGCGTGTTCGGGCCGCAGTTGCAGAACTCGATCGCGGCGAGGCCGGTCGCGGCGTTGATGGTTCCCGAGTTGAACACGCTGCCGCCGCCATCCACGCTGATGCCGACACCGTTGGCCCCGACGGTGATGGTGCCGGTATTGACGACCTGATTGGTGGTCGAGGACGTGAACACGGAGATACCGATGCCTGAGGCGCCGACGGAGATCGTGCCGCCGTTGGTGATGACGTTGTCGTCGCCGAACACCGCAATGCCCGAGGTGAAATCGCCAGCCGTGATCCGGCCGTTGTTGGTGATCGTGGAGGACGAGCCGGAAAAACCAATGCCGAAACTTCCTCCCAGACCGACGTCGATCGTTCCGTTCTGGATGATGACGGCCCGATCACCTTGCACTGAAATGCCCGCCGCCCCGCTGTCGCCGACCGTGATCGAACCGCCATTGGTCACCCTGGCGTCGTCGCCCGTGACTGCAATGCCGACGCCGACATCGGTTGCCTTGATGTCGCCGAAATTGTTCGCGGTTTGAAAGTCACCTTGCATGAAGATGCCGGCGGCATTCTGCCCGACCGAGATCCTGCCGGTGGCCGTGTTGGTGACCGTGTTGTTGTCACTGATCGCGATAATGCCGCCGGAGAAGCCCGTGGAATCGCCAACCGTGATCGCGCCTGCATTGGTCACGGTCGCGCCGCCGAACGACGCGTAGATTCCGATCGCATCATCGAGGCCGGTGATCGTGCCCGTCACGGCATTGGTGATCGTGTTGTTCTGGACCGCGAAGATGCCCGCGCCCTGCGCGCCGACCGAGAGCGCACCGCTGTTGGTGACGGTGTTGTTATCGCCGACCCGGATCGCGGCGCCGCCGTCCCCGGCGGTGATCGTCCCGGCATTGGCGATGATGTTGTGATCGAGCCCGAAGATGCCGAAGCCGTTGCCGAGCACCGTGATGGTGCCGTTGTTGGTCACGGTATTCGAATTGCCGACGCCGATGCCGATCAGGCCCGAGGCCGCCGACAGCGTTCCGTTGTTGGTGACGGCGCTGGAATCGTTGACGCCGATCGAGACCGTGCCGTTGTCGTTCACGGTCGCGCCCGACAGCACGTTGACGGTGAGGCTGTCGACGCCGGCGCCGGCCTGGAATCCGTTGGCATCGTCGCTACAGGTGACGGTCTGGCCGCTCGCGGCAGGATCGGGGACGCACTGCGCGCTGGCCGATGTCGTCGAAAGGCCAAGGCCGAACACAATCGTCAGGATTGCCGACGCGCCGACGGATGGAACGGCGGCGCCGCCCCGGCGCAGGCGCCCCTGCCGCCTCCATAGCCCCTCGCCCCTCACGTCACACTTTCCCCATTCCCGCAGTCCGCCGGGAACTTAGGCCATAAGGATGCCCCGTAAAACTACGCTCCGCCGGAATGTGTCTCTTTGGCGCACAACCAAAGCAGAATCCCGCGGCCATGTTGCAACCGCGCCACGGTTTCCAAGCGCAAAGCTCCCATTTTGCGCATGATGCGGCTCACGCCTCAATAATTGGAGGGGGCCGCCCCATTCGGGATGCCGTCGATCGGGCATTCGTCGGTCCCCGGCGTCGAACGGGTCATCGCCTCGACCATGTCGCGCGTGCCTTCGGGATCTTTGATCCAGTTTTTGTAGAAATCATAGGGGCAGGCCGCGACGCCGCGCGGGCTCTCGCCGGAATTGATCATGCCGGTGTAGCCGCGGTGGACCAGCTTGTAGAGATGGTTCTGTGACTGGCCGTTGCGGCGCGCGTCGCGGATCAGATGCTTTGAGAGCTGCGCGTACTGGATGCCGTAATCCTCCTCGCCGCACTCGCCGAGCGTGCGGCCGTCAAAGCCGATGATCGCGGAGTGCCCAAAATAGGAATAGACGCCATCGAAACCGGCGGCATTGGCGACCGCGACATAGACGTTGTTGGCCCACGCCATGGCCTTGGAGATCAGAACCTGCTGCTCCTTGGCCGGGTACATGTAGCCCTGGCAGCGCACGATCAGCTCGGCGCCCTTCATGGCGCAATCACGCCAGATCTCCGGAAAATTTCCGTCGTCGCAGATGATCAGGCTGACCTTCATGCCCTTCGGGCCGTCGGAGACATAGGTACAATTGCCGGGATACCAGCCCTCGATCGGCACCCACGGCATGATCTTGCGGTACTTCTGGACGATCTCGCCCTTGTCGTTCATCAGGATCAGGGTGTTGTAGGGCGCCTTGTGGGGGTGCTCCTCATGGCGCTCGCCGGTCAGCGAGAACACGCCCCACACTTTCGCCTTGCGACAGGCCTCGGCGAAAATCGCAGTCTCTTCACCGGGCACTGAGCACGCCGTCTCATACATCTCCTTGGAGTCGTACATGATGCCCTGGGTGGAATATTCCGGGAAGATCACCAGATCCATGCCGGGCAGACCGGCCTTCATGCCCACCAGCATGTCGGCGATCTTGCGGGCGTTGTCGAGCACCTCGGCCTTGGTGTGCAGGCGGGGCATCTTGTAATTGACGACTGCGACGCCGACCGTGTCGTTGCTGCTAGAAATGTCGCCGTGAAGCATTTGGGCCGCTCCTGTCTTTTGTTCGTTTGAGGTCTTCGCCAGCGTTAGTGGCTGATCATCCACGGCCGCGCCGTCGGAAAGCCCTTGGCACCGCTCTTGGCCTTGGTCATCAGCCGTGCGGGCTTTTTCCTATCCGCCGAGCCCTTGTCCTTGACTGTCTTCCCCGACGCGCAGCACCCGCAGCCCGGACCGTGCGAGGCCTTGTACTGCGCGAGCGTCTGCGGCGCATGCGAGCTCCGCTCGTTGACGGCGTGCGCCTTGCGCTTGTCCGCCGGCATGCAGAAGAAATTCGGTGCGGTCAGGATCACCCGCGGCGCCATAGTCTCGCAATGCGGACAGCTTTGCGGATCGTCGCATTCCGCCATCGGGCGAAGATCCTTGAAGGGGCCGCAGTCGTCACAGAGATATTCGTAGACCGGCATCGCATCATCCCTCATGCGTGTTCAACACAACTCGCTGCCACGATTCGTGTGGAGACAGCCCCTCTCCCCGTAAGAACGGGGAGAGGGAGCGCAGCGATTATTTGTCCGGTGAGATCGGCATCTGGATATCGCCGGTGATGTGCTTGATGGGGCCAGCCGCCGACGGCATCACGTCGAAGTCGAAGATCTCGGTCGGCAGCCATAGCGTGGCGCAGGCATTGGGGACGTCGACCACACCGGAGATGTGGCCCTGGCACGGCGCGGTACCGAGGATCGAATAGGCCTGGGCGCCGGAGTAGCCGAACTTCTTCAGATACTCGATCGCATTGAGGCAGGCCTGCCGATAGGCGATGTGGACGTCAAGATAATGCTGCTTGCCGGCCTCATCGACCGAGATGCCCTCGAAAATCAGATAGTCCTTGTAGTTCGGCGTGATCGGCGATGGCTTGAAGATCGGATTCTTGATGCCGTATTTGGCCATGCCATCCTTGATCACCTCGACCTTGAGATGCAGCCAGCCGGCCATTTCGATGGCGCCGCAGAAGGTGATCTCGCCGTCGCCTTGGCTGAAGTGCAGATCGCCCATCGAGAGGCCCGCGCCGGGAACGTAGACCGGGAAGTAGATCTTCGAGCCGCGCGAGAGGTCCTTGATGTCGCAATTGCCGCCATGCTCGCGCGGCGGAACGGTGCGCGCACCTTCTGCGCCGATCTTGGCCTTCACGTCGCCCTTGGCGCGACCGCCATGAGCGGTCGGCGCGAATGGCGGATTGGCAAGACCCGGCACGCGAGTCGGGTTGGTCGAGATCAGCTCGGCCTCGCGCTTGTTCCAGGTATCCAGCATCTTGGGATCGGGCAGACAGCCGATCAGGCCGGGATGGATCAGGCCGGCAAAGTTCACGCCGGGCACGTGGCGCGACGAGGTATAGAGGCCCTTGATGTCCCAGATCGACTTCTGCGCCAGTGGGAAATGGTCGGTGAGGAAGCCGCCGCCGTTCTGCTTCGAGAAGAAGCCGTTGAAGCCCCACAGGCTCTCTTTCATCGGGCCGACGTCGAGCAGATCGACCACCAGGAGATCACCGGGCTCGGCGCCCTTGACACCGATCGGGCCGGACAGGAAGTGCACGATCGACAGATCGATGTCGCGCACGTCATCGGCGGAATCGTTGTTCTTGATGAAGCCGCCGGTCCAGTCATAGGTCTCGATGATGAAATCGTCGCCGGGATTGACCCACGCCACGATCGGGATGTCGGGGTGCCAGCGGTTGTGCACCATGTCATTATCGTAAGCCGACTTGGTGAGATCGACCTTGATCAGTGTCTCTGGCATCGAGATGCTCCCCTTTTACACGGTTGGTTAGACGGACAGATATTTCGAGACCTGCGCGGCATCGACGGCCTCGCGCGGATCGTCGCGCACGATCTCGCCGTTCTCGATCACCAGCACGCGGTCGGCGATTTCGAGCGCAAAGCTCAGAACCTGCTCGGACACGACGATCGAGAGGCCCTTCTCGTCGCGAATTCGCTTCAGCGTGCGCGCCATGTCCTTGATGATCGACGGCTGGATGCCTTCGGTCGGCTCGTCCAGCAACAGCACCTTGGGCTTGGTCGCGAGCGCGCGGGCGATGGCGAGTTGCTGCTGCTGGCCGCCGGAAAGATTGCCGCCGCGGCGGCCCTTCATCTCCAGCAGCACGGGAAAGAGTTCGTAGATATCGCCCGGCACCTCGGATCCGCCGGAGACGACGAGGCCGGTCTCGATGTTCTCCTTCACCGTCATGGTCGAAAAGATCATGCGCCCCTGCGGCACGTAAGCGAGGCCCTTGGCGACACGCTCAAAACTCTTGAGGCTACCGAGCTCGGCGCCGTCCATGGTCACCGAACCGCTTTTCGCCGGCAGGATGCCCATCAGCGACTTCATCAGCGTGGTCTTGCCCATGCCGTTTCGGCCCATGATCGCCACGATCTCGTTGGGCGCGACCTTGACGTTGAGTCCGTGCAGCACCTCGCTCTGGCCGTAGGCGACGTGGAGATCTGAGATTGCCAGCATCAGCGTGCTCCTTAATGGCCGAGGTACACTTCGATGACCTTGGGGTCGTTCTTGACCTTCTCCATGGTCCCTTCCGAGAGGATCTGGCCCTGGTGCAGCACGGTGACCTTGTGGGCGATGTCCTCGACGAACTTCATGTCGTGCTCGATCACCAGCACCGAGCGATTCTTGATGATGCGGTTGAGGAGCTCGGCGGTCTTGGCGCGCTCGGACACGCTCATGCCGGCGACCGGCTCGTCCAGCATCAGGAGGTCCGGATCCTGGATCAGCAGCATGCCGATCTCGAGCCACTGCTTCTGGCCGTGGCTGAGCTCGTCGGCATAGGTGTTGAGCTTGTCCTTGAGGAAGATCATCTCGGCGACCTCGGCGACCCGCTCCTTCACGAGCTGGTCGCGCTGAAAGGTCAGCGAGCCGAACACGGTGCGACCGCGCGGAAACGAGATCTCGAGATTTTCGAAGACGGTGAGGTCTTCGAACACCGACGGCGTCTGGAACTTGCGCCCGACGCCGGTTTGCACGATTTGGTTCTCCTTCATCTTCGTGAGCTCCTTGCCACGAAACTGAATCGAGCCAGAGGTCGCCTTTGTCTTGCCGCAGATCAGGTCGAGCACCGTGGTCTTTCCGGCACCGTTGGGACCGATGATGACGCGGATCTCATTCTCCTCGACGTAAAAGGAGAGATCATTGACCGCCTTGAACCCGTCGAACGAGACCGTCAGTCCGGAGACAGCGAGCAGGAATTCCTTGGGCTGATGACCGACGAGCATGATCTATCTCCTCACTCTGCCGGCGCGCCGTCGGCGACCGAGTTGTCTTTCCAGTCCGGTTTCGACTTGCGCGAGGCGAACAGCCAATCGATGCGTGGCTGCACATAGTCAGCCCAGAGCCCGGACAGCCCGTTCGGGAAGGCGAGGACGACTGCGATGAACAGCGCGCCGAGACCGAACAGCCAGAGCTGCGGGAAGGATTCCGACAGGCTGGTCTTGGCAAAATTCACTAGGAGGGCGCCCCATATCGCACCGAAGATCGACATCCGTCCGCCGACCGCGGTGTAGATCACCATCTCGATCGACGGCACGATGCCGACAAAGGACGGCGACATGAAACCGACATTGAGCGCGAACATGGCGCCGCCGATTGCGGCGAAGACCGCGGCCATGCAGAAGGCGAAGATCTTGAAGTTGGCAACGCTGTAGCCGGAGAAGCGGACGCGGTCCTCCTGTTCGCGCATCGCCACCAGGATGCGGCCGAGCTTGGTCAGGCGGATGAACTGCGCGATGCCGATGCAGGCGAACAGCAGCACCACCTCGACGAAGTACAGGATGACCTTGGCGTGGTCGGGCCGGATGTCCCAACCTTTGAGCGTGCGCAGGTCGGTCATGCCGTTGATGCCGCCGGTATAGCCCTGTTGTCCGACGATCAGGATGGTGAGGATGGCGGCAACAGCCTGGGTGATGATCGCGAAATAGGTGCCGCCGACACGGCGCTTGAACATCGCGGCACCGATGATCAGGGCGAAGACGCCGGGGACCAGAATGATGGCGAGGATGGTGAAGGTGAGGCTGTGAAACGGCTGCCAGAACAGCGGCAGCGACGTGATCTGATTCCAGTCCATGAAATCGGGGATGCCTGGTGTCGACTGGATCTTCGTGTTCTCGACACTCGAGGCCTCGAGCTTGAGGAACATCGCCATGCAATAGCCACCGAGGCCGAAGAACACACCCTGCCCCAGGCTCAAGATGCCGCCATAGCCCCAGCACAACACGAGGCCGAGCGCGACAAAGGCGTAGGTCAGGTATTTGGCGACTAGGTTGAGGCGGAATACATCCAGCGTCAGCGGCAGGATCACGAACAGCACGGCGGCCAGGGCAATGAAGCCCATCAGTTCGGATCGGTTGAAGAAGCGTGAGTTGATCATGACTTGCCTGCTTCTTGTTATTTGCGGACCTTGAGGGCGAAGAGACCCTGCGGGCGCAGCATCAGGATTCCGACAACGGCAAGCAGCGTCAGCACCTTGGCCATCGAACCCGACATGAAGAACTCGAGCGTCGATTGCGTCTGAGAGATCGAGAAGGCCGAGGCGATGGTACCGAGCAGGCTGGCGGCGCCGCCAAAGACGACCACCAGGAACGTATCGACGATGTAAAGCTGTCCGGAGGTCGGTCCGGTCGAGCCGATCATGGTGAAGGCGCTGCCGGCGATGCCGGCAATGCCGCAACCGAGCCCGAACGTGTAGCGGTCGACCTTTTCGGTGTTGATGCCGACGGCGCCGGCCATGATGCGGTTCTGCACGACAGCGCGCACCTGGCGGCCCCAACGCGATTTGTACATCACGTAGGCGACCGAGATGGTGATCAGAACAGTGAGGCACATCACAAAGACGCCGTTGATCGGCACTTCGATGCTCTCAGTGACGTGCAGCGAGCCCAGCATCCATTGCGGCAGCTCGACGCCGACTTCGCGTGCGCCGAACACGGAGCGATAGGCCTGCTGCAGCATCAGGCTGAGGCCCCAGGTGGCGAGCAGCGTGTCGAGCGGCCGCTTGTACAGATGCCGTATCAGCGCCCATTCCACCAGCATTCCCAACGCACCGGATGCGACAAAGGCCAGGATCATCGCAAGGAAGAAGTAGCCGCTGAACAGGCTCGGCAAATAGGCCTGGAACAGATTTGAGGTCATCCAGGTGACGTAGGCCCCGAGGATCATGAACTCGCCATGGGCCATGTTGATGACGCCCATCTGGCCGAAGATGATGGCAAGCCCGAGCGCCATCAGGACATAGACCGAGAACAGGATCAGTCCTGCAAAACCCTGCATGACGAAGATCGAGCCGAGATCACCAAGCGAGTAGTCGCCGAACATCGATGTCCTCCGTCAGGGAAAGGGTCCCGCGTCGCGAGCAGGTTCGCGACGCGGGGGTCTTGGGCGTGGATTTGCGGTCCACGCCAGGGAGCGGCTTGGTTTTCAGGTCAGCTGCGGCAATCGCCTCGACTTACTGGTAGCCCTTGGGGAACGGATCCGGCTCGACGAGATCGGCGGTCTCGTAGATCAGCTCGAACTGGCCATCGAGCTTGGCGCGCCCCACCCGGGTCTTCGACCAGAGGTGATGGTTCTCGTGGATGCGCACATAGCCTTCCGGCGCACCCTTGAACTCGACGCCCGGCGAGGCCGCCGCGATCTTGTCGACGTCGAAGGAGCCGGCCTTCTCCACCGTCAATTTCCACAGCCACGGGCCGAGATAGGCAGCCTGGGTGACGTCTCCGATCACCGTCTTCTCGCCCCACATCTTCTTGAATGCCGACGAGAAGGCCTTGTTGTTCGCATTGTCGAGCGATTGGAAGTACTTCATGCAGGCATAGGCGCCCGCGATGTTCTCGCCGCCGATGCCGTCGATCTCGTCTTCGGTCACCGAGATTGTCAGCAGCGCCTGCTTGGAGAGGTCGATACCGGCGGCCTTGAGCTGCTTGTAGAACGCGACGTTCGATCCGCCGACGACGTCGGTGAAGATCACGTCGGGCTTGGTCAGCTTGATCTTGTTGATGACCGAGTTGAATTGCGTCGAGCCGAGCGCGTAGTACTCCTCGCCGACGACCTTGCCCTTCAGCACGTTCTCGACGTGCTTGCGCGCGATCTTGTTCGAGGTGCGAGGCCAGATGTAGTCGGAGCCGATGAAGAAGAAGGTCTTGGCGCCCTTCTCCTTGGCGATCCAGTTCAGGCCGGCGAGGATCTGCTGGGTCGCTTCCTGACCGGTGTAGATGACGTTCTTGGACTGCTCGAGGCCTTCGTAGAAGGTCGGGTAGTAGAGCATGCCGTTATACTGCTCCATGACCGGCAGCACGGCCTTGCGCGAGGCTGAGGTCCAGCAGCCCATGATCGCCGCGACCTTGTCGTTGACCAGCAGCTTCTTGGCCTTTTCCGCGAAGGTCGGCCAGTCGGAGGCGCCGTCTTCCTGGATGAACTTGATCTTGCGCCCGAGCACGCCGCCGGCCGCGTTGATCTGCTCGATGGCGAGCTTTTCAGCCTCGATCGAGCCGGTCTCGGAGATGGCCATGGTGCCGGTGGCCGAATGCAGGATGCCGACCGTGACCTCGGTGTCAGTAACCGCGAGACCCGTCGTGTTGACCGCCGAGGTTGCCGGGGCCTGCGCAAAAGATGCCCGCGGCAGCATCGTGATAACAGGCACGGCGGCCATTCCCATCAATAATTTGCGCCGGAGCGGCGACAACAGGCCCTTGTTTTCTTCGTCCGACATGAGCACCCCACTTTTGTTCGAGAACACGCGATTGGTGCCGTGAGGATGGCTCGAATTTATGCAGCGCAAGCATACGCAAGATCGCGTATACTGCACCGCAAAATGCCGACGTAGGCTTTTGGTACGGAATTTGCGAGGGCTCGAGGTCCGTATCGGGAGTGGGGTAAAGAGTGGCAGGGCGGCAGCGAATAGACCGCGTCAGGCGCCAGTACAACCAATGGGTTGCCAACCAGACGCTGGAGGACTACGCGCTGCGCTTCACGGCGAAGAGCGCGCGTCGCTGGTCCGCCGCCCGCGTCGCCAACACGGCGCTGGGCGCGATCTCGTTCCTGGCGATGGAGGCGATCGGCGGCACCATCACCCTGAACTACGGCGTCACCAACGCGACCGCCGCCATCCTGGTGGTCTCGACCATCATCTTCTGCTGTGGCGTGCCGATCGCCTATTATGCCGCCAAATGCGGCATTGACATCGACCTGCTGACGCGGGGCGCCGGCTTCGGCTACATCGGCTCCACCGTCACCTCGCTGATCTACGCGTCCTTCACCTTCATCTTCTTTGCGATCGAAGCCGTGATCCTGGCGTCCGCGCTCGAGATGTGCTTCGGGATTCCGCGGCCGATCGGCTATCTCATCAGCGCCGTCGTCATCATCCCATTGGTGGCCTACGGCATCACGCTGATCAGCCGCTTCCAATTGTGGACGCAGCCCCTCTGGATCGTGCTCCACATCATTCCGTTCGCGGCGATCGCCTGGCACAACCCGCACTCCTTTACGGAGTGGCGCAAGTTCTCGGGCGAGCACGGCGATCTCAACGGGCATTTCGACCTGCTGCTGTTCGGAGTCGCGGCCTCGGTGGTGTTTTCGCTGGTGGCGCAGATCGGCGAACAGGTCGACTTCCTGCGCTTCCTGCCGCGCGACCGCCGCGCCTCCAGGGCCTCCTGGTGGATGGCGCTGATGAGCGCGGGACCGGGCTGGATCGTGCTCGGCGCGCTGAAACTTCTGGCCGGCTCGTTCCTCGCCTTCTTCGCGCTCAGCCACGGGGTGCCGCCCGAGGAGGCCGCCGAGCCCGCGCATATGTATCTCGAAGCGTTCCGCTACGTGCTGTCGCAGCCTGACCTCGCGCTGGCCTTGACCGGCACGTTCGTGATCCTGTCCCAAGTGAAGATCAATGTCACCAACGCCTATGCCGGCTCGATCGCGTGGTCGAACTTCTTCTCGCGCCTGACTCACAGCCATCCCGGCCGTGTCGTCTGGCTGGTCTTCAACGTCATCGTGGCGCTGCTGTTGATGGAGATCGGCGTCTACAAGGCCCTGGAGCAGACGCTGGCGCTCTATTCGAACGTCGCGATCGCCTGGGTCGGCGCGCTGGTCGCCGATCTCATCGTCAACAAGCCGCTTGGACTGCGGCCACAGCAGATTGAATTCAAGCGCGCGCATCTCTACGACGTGAATCCGGTGGGCGTGGGCGCGATGACGATCGCGACCATCGTCTCCATCAGCGCGTTCTACGGCCTGTTCGGACCTGTCGCGAAGGCGCTGTCAGCCTTCATCGCGCTCGCGGTCGCCTTTATCGCCGCACCGTTGATCGCCTGGGCCACGGGCGGCAAATACTACATTGCACGCAAGCCGAAGCGGAGCTGGCAGAACGTCGAATCGATCCAGTGCTGTATCTGCGAGCACGCGTTCGAGCCGGAGGACATGGCCTCCTGCCCCGCTTACGCCGGGCCGATTTGCTCCTTGTGCTGTTCGCTCGACGCCCGCTGCCACGATCTCTGCAAGCCGCACGCGCGGATCCAGGCGCAGGTATCGGAGACGCTGGGCAAGTTGATGCCACAGCCGATCTACGCGCGGATCAACTCGCAACTCGGCCATTATGTCGGTGTGTTCGTGGTCTCCGCCGGCCTCGTCGCGCTGGTGCTGGGCCTGATCTATCTGCAGACCTCGGCGAGCGTGCACGGCGAGAACACGCTCGTCTCCGACGTGCTCTGGAAGGTGTTCTTCTCGCTCAGCATCATCATCGGCGTGGTGGCCTGGCTGTTCGTGCTGGCGCAGCAGAGCCGCCGCGCGGCCGAAGCCGAGACGCGGCGACAGACCACGCTGCTGATCCAGGAGATCGACGCCCACAAGCGCACCGACGCTGAGCTCCAGCGTGCCAAGGAGGTCGCCGAATCCGCAAACCTCGCCAAGAGCCGCTACGTGGTCGGCCTGAGCCACGAGCTGCGCTCGCCGCTGAATGCGATCAGCGGCTATGCGCAACTCCTCGAGCAGGACGCGACACTGAGCACCAAGCCGCGCGACCAGGTCCGCGTCGTCCGCCGCAGCGCCGACCACCTCTCCGGTCTGATCGACGGCATTCTGGACATCTCCAAGATCGAGGCGGGGCGGCTGTATCTGTCGCGCGATGAGGTACGCCTCAGCGAATTTCTCGACCAGCTCGTCGGCATGTTCCGGCTTCAGGCCGCCGCCAAGGGCATCGACTTCGTGTTCCGGCGGCCTCCGCATTTGCCGGTCGTGGTCTATGCCGACGAGAAGCGGCTGCGTCAGGTGCTGATCAATTTGCTCTCGAACGCCATCAAGTTCACCCAGACCGGCAGTGTGCAGTTCGTGGTGCATTATCGCAGTCCCGTCGCCGAGTTCGAGGTGATCGATACCGGTCCGGGCATCCAGAGCGACGATCTCGAGCGCATCTTCGCGCCCTTCGAGCGCGGTGCGCTCGGTGTCTCGCAGCCGCAGACCGGCACCGGGCTCGGCCTGACCATCAGCCGCCTACTCGCCGGCGTGATGGGCGGCGATATCAAGGTCTTGAGCAAGGTCGGCTCCGGCAGCACGTTCAAGGTCAAGATCCTGCTGTCGGAGGTGACCAATCCCCAGCGCATCGCGCCAGTGGAGGCCCCGGTCTCCGGCTATCACGGCGCGCGCAAGACCATCCTCATCACCGACGACGATCCCGTTCACCGCGACCTGCTGCGCGAGGTGCTGACGCCGCTCGGCTTCATCCTGCTCAGCGCCCCCGACGGGCCCGGCTGCCTCGCGCTGGCGCAACATTGCCGGCCCGATCTGTTCCTGCTCGATATCTCGATGCCCGCCATGGACGGCTGGGCCGTCGCGGAGGCCTTGCGCGCGGGCGGCCATCACCAGGCGCGCATCCTGATGGTTTCGGCGAGCGCATTGGAGGCTCACGGCACCCCGCTGGCGCAGCCTTTCCACGACGGCTATCTGATGAAGCCGATCGACATCCCGCGGCTGCTGGAGACGATCCGCCAGCTCCTCAAGCTCGAGTGGCAGTACGGCTCAGACGAAATCGCGGTGCCATTCTGGCGGCCGGAGAGCGGATCGAGGCCGCCGGTGCGGCACATCGAGGCGCTGATCGGGCTCGGCCAAATCGGCTACGTCAAGGGTATCCAGTTGAAGCTGGACGAGATCGGCAACGAGCACCCGGAGCATGCCGACTTCGTCGCGCAGATGCGGTCGCTGGTCGACCGCTTCGATCTCGACCAGTACATGAACACATTGAAGACATTGCATGCGCATGAGCATTGAGTCGAAGAAGCGCGACGTCGCGCTCGTTGTGGATGACTCTCCCGAAACGCTTCGGCTGCTGACCGACGCGCTCGATGGCGCCGGCATGACGGTGATGGTGGCGCTCGACGGCGCGGCGGCGATGCGCATCATCGACCAGATCACGCCCGACATCGTCCTGCTTGACGCCGTGATGCCCGGCATCGACGGCTTCGAGACCTGCCGCCGGCTCAAGCGCGATGCGGGTCTTGCCAATGTGCCCGTGATCTTCATGACGGGCCTTGCCGAAACCGAGCATATCGTGCGCGGGCTCGAGGCTGGCGGCGTCGACTACGTGACAAAACCGATCGTGATCGAGGAGATGCTGGCGCGCATCCGCGTCCATCTCGGCAATGCCCGGATGACACAGAGTGCGCGCGCTGCGCTCGACGTTTCCGGCCGCTTCCTGTTCGCGGTCAACCGCCAGGGCGACGTGTTATGGGCGACGCCGCAGGCGCAGAAGCTGATGTCCGACCATCAGGGCGCTCAGGCCGACGACTTCGTCCTGTCGCCATCACTGCTGCAATGGCTGGAGCAGGCCAAGGCCAAAGGGAGCTCGAAGTCTCAGGCGGCCACCTTGCCCGAAAATCCGCAACTCCGGCTTTATTACATGGGCGAAACGGCGCCGAACGAATTTCTGCTGCGGCTCTCCAGGGAGGCCGGCACCGCACCGCCCGTCGAATTCACGAGCGAACTCGGCCTCACCACCCGCGAGGGTGAAGTCTTGGCCTGGCTCAGCAAGGGCAAGACCAACCGCGACATCGCGCAGATCCTGGGTTTGAGCCCGCGCACGGTCGACAAGCATCTGGAGCAGATCTACGCCAAGCTCGGGGTGGAGAACCGGACAGCAGCCGCGGCGATTGCGACGAATGCGACGCGAAGAAATTCGTGAGCTGTTGCAGGTAGGGGCACGCCACTAACCTTGCAAACAGTGTCGTCCCGGACAAGCGAAGCGCAGGTCCGGGACCCAACCACAGGAAGTAGTTTGGCGAAGACTCGGAGTTAACAGCGCGCCTGATAACCACTCCCTGTGGTTATGGGTCCCGGGTTCGCTTCGCGCCCGGGACGACAGCGGAGGATGTGGTGAGCGGTCGCCCCGCACGCTCACACCAACCTCACCCGCGAACGCCCTCACCCGTAAACAAACGCCTTGTCGTCCAGATCGGTCTTCGGGATCTCGTCCTTCTCGGTCCAGTAGTCCTGGCTGTGCTGCCATTCGGGCTTATCGCCGCGCTTGGGCAACAGGTCCATGTTGCGCATCATGTAGCCAGGGTTGAAGTTTTCCGGATCGATCCAGGGCAGGATCGGCATGTTGTGGTCCTCAGCGCGCAAGCTCACCTCGACCTTCTTCTTACCCTTGGCCTTCATGTGGCCGAGCAGCCGGCAGACGAAATCGGCGACGAGATCGACGCGCAGGGTCCAGCTGGCCCGGAAATAACCGAACACCCAGACCATGTTCGGCACGCCCGTGAACATCATGCCGCGATAAGTAACGGTGTCGCCGAAGGCGAGCGGCTTGCCGTCGATCTCGAAGGCGATGTCGCCGAGGGCCGCGAGGTTGAAGCCGGTGGCGGTGACGATGACGTCGGCCTCCAGCAGCTTGCCGGATTTGAGCTGGATGCCGTTCTCGACGAAGCACTCGATCTCGTCGGTGACGACGGAGGCCTTGCCGCTTGCAATGCCCTTGAACAGGTCCGCATCCGGTACGAACGCAATGCGCTGTCGCCACGGCCGGTATGTCGGCGTGAAGTGCGTCTCGACGTCGTAGTCGGGACCGAGGACCGCGCTGATCTGGCCGATCAGCTCCTTCTTGACCTGCTCGGGCTTGGACACGCAGAGTTTGGTGAAGGCATCCTGTTCGAACAGGATCTTGCGTCGCACGATCTCGTGGATCCATTCCTCGTCGACCTGGAGCCGGCGCAGCTCCTCCGCGATCTCGATGGCGTTGCGACCGAGCCGGAAATAGGTCGGCGAGCGCTGCAACATGGTGACGTGAGCGCATTTGTCCGCGATGTTCGGCACGAGGGTTGCCGCGGTGGCGCCCGAGCCGATCACGACGACCTTCTTGCCGGTGAGGTCGATATCGTCAGGCCAGCTCTGGGGATGGACGATGCGGCCCTTGAACCGGTCCGTGCCCTTCCAGTCCGGCGTGTAACCTTCGGAATGGCGGTAATAGCCCTGGCACATCCAGAGGAAGTTTGTGGTGAACGTCCTGGGCTCGCCGGTGTCGGTCGTCACCGCCTCGATGGTCCAGAGATTTTGCTCGCTCGACCAACGCGCCGAATTGATCTTGTGCTTGTAGCGGATGTGCTTTGCGAGGCCGTTATCCTCGATGACTTCGTTCATATAGGAGAGAATCTCCTCGGCGGTCGCGATCGGCGGGCCGACCCAGGGCTTGAAGCTGTAGCCGAAGGTATGGAGATCGCTGTCGGAGCGAATGCCGGGATAGCGATGTGTGCTCCAGGTGCCGCCAAACGTTTCCTGCGTCTCCAGGATCACGTAGCTGGTGCCCGGCAGCTGCTTTTCGATGTGATAGGCGCTGCCGATGCCGGAGATGCCGGCGCCGACGATCAGCACGTCGAAATGCTCGGAAGCTTGCTTGGTAGCGGCGTGACCGCGAACAGCGACATTCATTGTTGCTTCTATGCCTTGCTTGTTCTTATTGCCGCCCTTGACGGACGGCGCGTTTCCTCCGCGGCCGGCATGATCACCCGCCGCGCTTCCGCATCAAAATGACATAGATCAAGCCGCGGTCAAATCACAGCGCCGCACCCCAGCTCCGCGCGGTCTGCAAGATCCAGTCGCGGTAGAGCGTGAGCGGCGTGACGCCGGTCAACCCGCCGCAACCGGCCGCGCCGTTCGGCCCCGTGGACCAGCTGATGAGGCCGACCAGCACGGCACCGTTCGGCTTGTCCTCGAACACCGGGCCACCGGAATCGCCGGTGCAAGCGCCAATTCCGTCGCGAACACCGCTGGTTACGGGATCGACCAGCCGGATCTGGAGCGTCCCGGGCTGGCCGGTGGCGACAAGCGCGGCAACACGCGTGATGCCGCCGCTCTTGCCATCGCCGCGAACGGTGACGCCGATGCCGGCGATCGTAAAGCGGTCGCCGACCCGAATTGGAATTTGCGGCATACCGACCGGCACTGTGGATTTTCCCTTGAGTGGAATTTCCAGTTGCAGCAGCGCCACGTCGGCGGTGGCGCGGTGCGACTGCATCGCCTGCATGTTGAAGTTCGGATGGATCGCGACCGTGCGCACGTTCATCAATTGCGGCTGGCCGTCGGTTCCGCGATCGACGATCTTGTAGTCGGCGCCGGGTTGCACGCAGTGAGCGACGGTGAGCACGAGCCTTGGCGCGATCAGGCTGCCGGTGCAGAAATTGCCGCGCGAGCCGACAATGGTGACGACGGCGCGCGCGACACCCTCGGCCTGCGGCGTGCCGCCGCCCACAATGGCCTGCGCGGGCGTGGCGAACAGCAGAGTTGCCGTGGCGAATGTCGCGATCGTCTTCATGGGGAACATGTCTCGGCCGTTGGTTCGGTGAGCGCCGGAATTTGCTTCGGACTGGCCCTTGCCGATAGCGCATGCTAGCCCTCTTGGAAAGGAATTGACGAGGGCAGGACATTGGCGATCGAGGCGGTGATCTTTGATTTTGGCGGCGTGCTGACGAGTTCGCCGTTCGAGGCCTTCGCGCGGTTCGAGACGGAGCGCGGGCTGCCGACCGACATCATCCGGCGGACCAACGCCGCCAACCATCTGGAAAATGCCTGGGCCAAGTTCGAGCGGGCGGAGGTCGATATCGAAACGTTCGATCATCTGTTCGCCGAGGAGTCGCTGGCGCTCGGTGCCGAGGTGCGCGGGCGCGACGTGGTATCGTTGCTGCAGGGCGATCTCCGGCCCGAGATGGTCGAGGCACTGAAGCGCATCAAGGCGCAATTCAAGACCGGCTGCATCACCAACAATTTGCCGGCCAACGCGATCGGCAGCATGACCGGACGCTCCCTCTATATCGCCGAAGTCATGGTGCTGTTCGACCACGTCATCGAATCCGCCAAGATCGGCCTGCGCAAGCCCGACCCGCAGATCTACAAGATGATGGTGGAGACGCTGAAGGTCGATCCCAAGACGTGCGTCTATCTCGACGATCTCGGCGTCAACCTCAAGCCCGCGCGCGAGATGGGCATGACCACGATCAAGGTGACGAGCGGCGCCCAGGCGATCGCGGAGCTCGAGGCTGCGACGGGGCTGAAGCTGATATAGTTCGCAAATGCCGTAGGGTGGGCAAAGCGAAGCGTGCCCACCACAAGCATATGGTGGGCACGGCGCCTTTCGCGCCTTTGCCCAACCTACGAGAGCCTACTCTGCGGTGGCCGCAACCCGCTCCGGAAAGGCAGCCGCGAGCGCGGCACGATCCGGCTTCAGCACACCGCGCTCGGTGATGAGGCCGGTGACGAGCCGAGCCGGCGTCACGTCGAAGGCATAGTTCGCGACCGGCGATCCTTCAGGGACGATACGCACCGTCTCCAGCCTTCCATCCGCCGTGCGACCGGTCATGTCGGTGACCTCCGTGCCGCTGCGCTGCTCGATCGGGATGTCGCGGATGCCGTCATTGACGGCGAAATCGATCGTCGGTGACGGCAGCGCGACGTAGAACGGCACGTTATTGTCATGCGCGGCGAGCGCCTTCAGATAGGTGCCGATCTTGTTGCAGACGTCGCCATTGGCGGCCACGCGGTCGGTGCCGACGATGGCGAGATCGACCATGCCGTGCTGCATCAGATGTCCGCCGGTGTTGTCAGGAATCACCGTGTGCGGCACACCGTGATGGCCGAGCTCCCAGGCGGTGAGCGAGGCGCCCTGGTTGCGCGGACGCGTCTCGTCGACCCAGACATGGACCTTGATGCCGCGCTCATGCGCTAGATAGATCGGTGCAGTCGCCGTGCCCCAGTCGACGGTGGCGAGCCAGCCGGCGTTGCAATGCGTCAGCACGTTGACCGTCTCGCCCGGCTTCTTCGCCGCCATCGCCTCGATCAGCTTCAGACCGTTGCCGGCAATGCCGCGGTTGATCTCGACATCCTGCTCGACGATCTCGTCGGCGCGCGCGTAGGCTGCCTCAGCCCTTTCGACCGGATCGATCGGCGCGAGCGCCGCCCGCATCTCGTCCAGGGCCCATTTCAGGTTGATCGCCGTCGGCCGCGCCACGATCAGCGTCTCATAGGCGCGCTTCAGGCCAGCATCGGAGGCATCCTCGCGCATCGCGAGCGCCATGCCGTAGGCCGCGGTGGCGCCGATCAGCGGCGCGCCGCGCACCAGCATGTCGCGAATGGCAACAGCTGCGTCTTCGCAGGAGGTCAGCTTCGCAACGACGAACTCATGCGGCAGCCGGCGCTGGTCGATCGCGCCGATCGACCAGCCGTCGCCTTCGCGCCAGATGCTGCGGAAATGCTTGCCGTCGACCTTCATGGCATTCTGCCTTTTCGTCCTTCTTGCGCCTCAACCGCGCAGGATGCGCCCGGCCACCGCATCGAGCTTCTTGAGGAGCTCGGGATCGCGTGCCTCGGGCGCCGTGATCAGCGCGGTATCGAGCGCCCGGTCCGAGCCGATCGGGCACGGCTCGTGCTCGCGCGGGAAATCCTTCGCCAGCCGCGCCACCAGCGCCTTCGCCTTGTCGGCATTTGAAGTCAGCACACGGATGATGTCCTGTACGGTAACGGCATCGTGGTCGGGATGCCAGCAGTCGAAATCCGTCACCATTGCCACGGTGGCGTAACAGATCTCCGCCTCACGCGCGAGCTTGGCCTCCGGCATATTGGTCATGCCGATCACCGAATAGCCCAGCGTCTTGTAGGTCACGCTCTCGGCGTATGTCGAGAATTGCGGTCCTTCCATGCAGACATAGGTACCGCTACGCCCGATCGCGATGCCCTCGGCCTCGGCCGCCGCGGCAAGATGGATGCGCAGCCGCGGCGAGACCGGATGTGCCATCGACACATGCGCGACGCAGCCCCGGCCGAAGAACGAACTCTCACGCTTGTGGGTGCGGTCGACGAACTGATCGACGAGAACGAAAGTGCCGGGCGGCAGTTCCTCTTTGAAGGAGCCGCAGGCCGACAGCGAGATCAGGTCGGTGACGCCGGCGCGCTTCAGCACATCGATATTGGCGCGATAGTTGATGTCGGAGGGCGACAGACGGTGGCCCTTGTCGTGCCGCGGCAGGAACACGATCGGCAGGCCGGCGATAGTGCCGCGCCTTAAGGGAGCCGACGGCTCGCCCCAGGGGCTTTCGATCACCTCCTCGCGCGCACCCTCGAGGCCCGGCAGGTCATAGATGCCCGAGCCGCCGATGATGCCCAATACCGCCTGCGTCATGCCTGCTCCACCCCGTTCGCCACGTTGGACATGGTTAAGCTATGCCAGCTTTGGGGCGGTTTTGGAACGGGGGATAGTCTCGATCGGCGTCATTGCGAGGAGCTCGCGACAAAATTGCGAAGCAATTTTGCGCTGAAGCGACGAAGCAATCCAAACCGCCGCCTCAGAGGCAGTCTGGATTGCTTCGCTTCGCTCGCAATGACGGAGGAGAGAGCCGGCTTACGCCGCCGTCGCCAGCCGCAGCTGGGCAGCCACCATCCGCTCCAGCGTCTCGACGGACTGGAAATTCTCCGGCGTGATCTCGGATTGCGGGATAGTGAAATCGAACTCGGCTTCAACGCCGAGCATCAGGTTGACCATGTCCATCGAGGTCAGGCCGGCATCGACGAGCTTGGCGGACGGCGTGACGTCGGCGATGAGCGAATTCTGTTCGAGGATACCCTTCACCAGCTTGATGATGCGATTGCGCAATTCGGTATCAAAGGCTTGCATCGGCAAATTCCCGTCTGTCTGTCAAAGTTCGGACCGCTTACGGCTACGATGGGCACGGGCAGCCGGTCCCGCAATGGGCGGCACTCATACTTTGCGTTTCTTAGTAAACGATGACTCAGATTGTCTGGAATTCGGGCTTCTTCCAGATTCCTAACGCGATGCTGGAAAATCGGGAGATGCAAACAACCGGACCTTAACTGTTCGTTCGGAATTGGACTTTGTTTACCCTCTATTTCATCGACGAATTTGAATTAAATCCGTAGCCTCGTGTCACAAGCAAAGATGGCCGGAGGATCGCTTACGCGCATCGCGAATGATGCCGGCGATCTCGAACGGCAAACCGGAGGCGGACGAGTATGAACGTGCGTGAAGCAGTCCTTACTGTCGACGAAACGCAGACGAGCTTCCTGGAGCAAGGTCCCTCCCTGATCGAGCGCGCCGCCCGGACCGCCGCAGCTGCCGCGGCCGACGCCGATGGGGTCGATCGCGATGCCCGTTTCCCGCACAAGGCTTTCGAGGTCGCGCGCGAACAAAAACTGCTCGGCGTGATGATCCCGGTCGAGTTCGGCGGCTTTGGTGCCTCCATCTACGACGTCACCGACATCTGCTACACGCTCGGACGCGCCTGCGCCTCGACCGCGATGATCTACGCGATGCACCAGACCAAGGTTGCCTGCGTCGTCAGGCACGGCCATGGCATCCCCTGGATGGAAACCATGATGCGCCGGGTCGCCCGCGACCAATGGCTGCTCGCCTCCTCCACCACCGAAGGCCAGAACGGCGGCAACATCCGCGCCAGCGCCGCTGCCGTCGACCACGCCGGTGACACGGTTTCGCTGGTGCGCGACGCCACCGTGATCTCCTACGGCGCGGAAGCCGATGGCCTCGTCACCATTGCCCGCCGCGCCACCGAGGCCGCTGCCTCCGATCAGGTGCTGCTGGCGCTTGCCAAGGACGATTATTCGCTGAAGCGGACGCTCGGCTGGGAAACGCTCGGCATGCGCGGCACCTGCTCGACCGCGAGATGTCTGATGCCGAAATGTCGTTCCGCAACGAGGCAGATTACGTATCGAAATATCGACGCGTTTTGGAACACTTCGACGCGGTCAAGATTGGGTTG
>NZ_JALBHA010000449.1:0-5420 GCF_023006445.1 Bradyrhizobium sp. SHOUNA76 | reverse complement strand
GCCTCCACCGAGCGCGCCGCCGAGGATCGCTCCGCCGACACCGCCGATGATCGCGCCGCCAATGGCGTCCTGGGCTGCGGCCTCATGCACGGGCATCGCCGCCGCAACCGTCAGACATGCCGCGATTCCAAAACTTCCAATGCGAAGACCCCGAAGCATGCTCGCCCTCCCTGTGGTGGGGCAGTCATAGCGCCGCACGCGGATTCGGGCCAGACAAATTGCCGGCTCACGGCTCGACCCAGCGCTGCACCGCCTCGGCCGTATCAGCGGGCGTGGTGTTGAAGCAGATCGCGGCTTCCGGGGCGAGGCGATGGACGAGGTTGAGCACCTTCTCGAACAGCACGAGGCGCTCCTTCGGCTCGCGCAGGCCGGCGCCGATCACGATGCAGTCGAAGCTCTCGTCGCGCAGCGCGGCCGTGACGCCGGCTTCCGCGGTGACGTCGAGATCGATCAGGCAGCTCGTGACCTCGAAGCCGAGATCGCGCAGGCGCAACAGCTGCGCCTCGATATAGTTGCGCACGAGCTCCGGCGTCAGTTGCGGGAATGCGCTGTAGTCGGCACTGCCGGGTTCGATGCCGATCGCGAGGATGCGCTTGGCCATGCAGGACTCCTTGCCGAACCGTTTCGCTCGCTAACGGACGGACGGCGGCGCCGGTTCCCTGATGGGCGGTCGCGCCCGCATGCCGGTGCCCCCGAGGATTTCCCATCCAGGTTGTAAGCCATTTCACATGCGACGGACCGGCGACCTGCCAGATTTGCGGGAGATCATGCTGGCGTCACCCCCGGATCACGCCAGCCGGTTCACTTGGCTTACACGAGATTCGATCATTCATTTGCGGAGCGGAAAATGATTTCATTCGAGAGTTTGAAAGCCGAATATGAGCGGAATTGGGCCAGTCTCGAGATCCGGCCCGGCCGTCTCACTGAAGCGAATGCGGTGGCCCGCAAGGCCCTCAACGGCAAGACGACCTATCAGCAGATCGAGCGGTTGACGGGCGTCCCCTGGCACTTCACTGCGCTCTGCCACTACCGCGAGTCCAATTTCGATTTCGACACTTATCTCGGCAACGGCGAGTCGCTGCATCGCGTGACCACCATCGTGCCGAAAGGGCGCGGCCCGTTTGCGACCTTCGTGGACGGCGCCGTGGACGCGTTCAGACTCGAGAACTTCATCGGCGCCCAGGATTGGGGCATCGCGCGGATGCTATTCCGGCTCGAGGCGTTCAACGGCTTCGGTTATCACGCCAAGGGCGTCAATTCGCCCTATCTCTATGGCGGCTCGACATTGTACGGTCCGCCCGAGGCACGGGCCGGAAAGTTCGTCCGCGACCATGTGTTCGACTCCAATCACGTCGATACCCAGCTCGGCACCGCGGCGATCCTGCATGCGATGATGTCGCTGGATTCCTCGATCACGCTGGACGGCAGCCCGCAATTCGCCGGCCGTACCGAGCCGGAGGACGATGTGGCCTCGACGGTCATTCTCATGCAGCAGGCGCTCAACAAGCTCGGCGCCAATCCGCCGCTCGCCGAGGACGGTATCAGCGGAGCAAAAACCAGGGCCGCCGTGTCGCAATTTCAGCAACAGAACGGCTTGAGAGACACCGGGCTTCTCGACGCCGCCACGGTCGCCGCCATCACGCGCGCGACGCAGCAGCCGGGCACCGCCGGGCAGGCGGCCGATCTGTCCCACGTTCTGACGCGGCTGGAAGATCTTGCGCAAGTGCTGCGGCCGGCCGTCGGCGGCACGACGCTGCCGGCAACGATCCCGGCCAAAACCTTGCCGGCCACGACCAACGATCCGATCAGCCTGTTCGAACGGCTGTTCTCTCTCGTCAACAAGACGGCGCCGATGCCGGGACCAGCCACCCCGACCACCCCCGCCCCCGTCGACCAGTTGAAGCAGGTTGTCGATCTGCTCAGCACGCTCCTCAACAAGGACGGCAAGCCCGTGCTGGGCCAGGTCAACGGCGCGCTTGGCGAGACCATCGGCAAGCTGCTCGACGGCAAGAAGACCGCGCTCGGCATCGGCGGCTCGGTGCTCACCGCGCTGCTCTCCTCGGTGACGGCAAGCCCCAATGCGGGAGGCCTTGCCGGACTGCTCGGGACCGTCGTGTCGGCAGTGCCGGGCCTCGGCCAGTTCGCGATGCCGATCTCGCTGGCGCTCGCGGCCTGGGGCGTGCTCGGCAAGATGGAGAAATGGGTGCAAGGCACCGCGCCGCCGCCGAAGGTGACGACGTAGCGCGAATGGCTGAGGCTCGGGGCCTCCCCGGGAGCAGGTGCGCTCCCTCCCCCGCTTGCGGGGGAGGGTTGGGGAGAGGGTGTCTCGACAATGAACCATCCCCAAGAGGAGAAAGCCCTCACCCGGCGCTTCGCGCCGACCTCTCCCGCCAGCGGGAGAGGTTAAGAGGAGCCCGCGGCTCCATCGGTTCAGCACAAGACCGTTCCGCTCCGGAGCATGACGATCCCGCGCCGTCGCTTCGGGCGCCTACTGACGCAGCATGATCAGGGGATCGGCGGTGTCGGGGACGCGCCGCCACTGCGCGTTGTCGTCGGCCTCGAACTGCCAGGCATCGCCTGATTTCGACATCAGGATAATCTGGCCGCGCTCGAGCCGCCATTGCGTCGGGTTGAACTGTGCGATGGCCGCATCGCATTTCGGCTTGAGGAAGACCTGGAAATTGTCGGGGCTCGACTCGGTGTTGGTCAGCGTCAGCCCGCAGATCGGCTGGCCGTTGCCGCGCACCATCGACCAGTCGCCGATCATCTGATCCATCGACTTGGCCATTGAGCGGGCGGCGGCGAGATCCTGCAGGATGTAGACGCCCTCGCCCTGCCGCAGGCCTTCGAAGATGCCGGCCTCCACCTCGGTGAAGTCGATTACGGCTTCACCGGTGGCGTCCTGCAGGCGGACGATGTCGAGCCCCCTGACGTTCCAGGCGACGATGTCCTTGGTGAAAGGCAGCGCGGTCTTGCAGGCGGGCTCGAGCTCCAGCTTGAAACCCTGGCCCGCGGCGTCGCCCTTGAGGGTGACGACGCAGGTCTTGCTGCGCTCGGTGGTCGAGAGCTCCCATTGCCCTGGCATCGATTTCTTCAAGGTCGTCGCATCTTGCGCCTGCGCGATGCCGATCGCGGCCAAATAGGCCGCGACGGCGAATGCAACGACCCGAAGACCTGTCATCAGCGCCCCCTAAACGGCGTCTCGGCGACCGGCGTCAACGGCGCCTTGCCGGCGAACCAGGACTTGAGGTTGTCGACCACGAGCTGGTCCATGGCGTTGCGCGTCACCACCGAGGCCGAGCCGATATGCGGCAGCAGCACGACGTTCTGCATGGCCTTGAGCTCGTCCGGCACGGTCGGCTCGGCCGCGAACACGTCGAGGCCGGCGGCCAGGATGGTGCCCGATTTCAGCGCCTGCACCAGTGCGGGCTCGTCGACCACCGAGCCACGCGCCACGTTGACCAGCACCCCGCGCGGACCGAGCGCCTTCAGCACCTCGGCATTGATCATCTTGTTCGTGCTGGCGCCGCCGGGCACGATCACCATCAAGGTGTCCACCGCCTTCGCCATCTCGATCAGATCAGGATAATGCTTGTAGGAGACGTCCTTGGACGGGTTGCGCGAGTGGTAGACCACCGGCACCAGCGAAGCGTCGAGCCGGCGCGCGATGGCCTGGCCGATCCGGCCCATGCCGACGATGCCGACCTTGCGGTCGCGCAGCGAGCCGACGCTGAGCGGATAATTCTGCGTCTGCCAGAGCCCGGAGCGAACGTAGCGGTCGGCCTTGACGAACTCGCGCAAGGTGGAGATCAGAAGGCCCATCGCGACGTCGGCGACCTCCTCGGTCAGCACGTCGGGCGTGTTGGTGACGATGATATTGTGCTCGGCCGCGTATTTGGCGTCGATGTGGTCGTAGCCGACGCCGAAGCTTGCCACCATCTCGATCTTGGGCAGCTGCGACAGCGAATCCTTGTCGGCGCGCACGGTGTGATAGGTCACCGCGACGCCGCGGATTTTTTCGCGGATCGCCGGCGTCAATCGCTCGAGGTCACCGCGCGTCTCGGCCTTGTGCACGACGAAATGGTCGGAAAACCCGTTCTCGAGGATCGGCCGCACCGGCCCATAGATCAGAAGGTCGATCTTTTCGGACGAAATCGAACCGGTAGACATCAGCTTTCCTTTCCAAGCGCGCTCTCATGCCAGCGCCGTAAAACGAGGTGGGAAACTAGCGCCAGCACCCCATAGATGACAATCCCGGCCAGCGACAACAGCAGCAGCGCTGCGAACATGCGGGGTATGTTCAATCGATAGCCCGACTCGGCGATCCTGTAGGCAAGCCCGGAGCCGGCGCCGGCCGTTCCCGCCGCGATCTCGGCCACAACCGCGCCGATCAGCGACAGGCCGCCGGCAATGCGCAGGCCGCCGAGGATATAGGGCAGCGCGGCCGGCAGCTTGAGGAAGCGCAGCGCTTGCTGTGGCGAGGCGCTGTAGAGCTGGAACAGCCCGGCAAGGTTGCGGTCGACCGAATTGAGCCCGAGCGTGGTGTTCGACAGCACCGGGAAGAAGGCGACGATGAAGGCGCAGACCACGACCGCGGTTTGCTGTTCCAGGTAGATCAGGAGCAGCGGCGCGATCGCGATCACCGGCGTCACCTGCAGCACGATTGCATAGGGAAATAACGAATATTCCACCCATTTCGACTGGTTGAACAGCAGCGCCAGCGCGATGCCGCCGATGCTGGCCGCGACAAAACCTTCGAGCGTGGTCAACAGCGTGGTCGCGAGCGATTGTGACAGCACAGCCCAGTCCTTGATCAGCGTCAGGATGATGATTGAGGGGGCCGGCAGCACGTAGGGAGGGATCTCCTTGATCCGGACCACCAGTTCCCAGGCGAGGAGGCCCGCCGCGAACACAATGACGGGCAACACGAAGCGCAGCGCGCGTTGCGCAGCGCGCGGTTTCGCGGTGACGGTGGCTTGCGCGTTCATAGCGTCGACTGGCCCGAATAGGACGGCGCCAGCGCCGCCGACACTTTCCGGCAATAATCGGAATAGGCCGCCGAGGTGCGAAACGCCTCGCCGCGCGGCTCTACCGTCTCGATGCGGATATCGGCCTGGATACGGCCCGGCCGCGCCGTCATCACCACCACGCGCTGCGACAGATAGACGGATTCGAACACCGAATGGGTGACGAAGATGATGGTCTTGCCAAGGCTGCGCCACAGCGCGAGCAGATCATTGTTGAGGCGGAAGCGCGTGATCTCGTCGAGCGCGGCGAACGGCTCATCCATCAGCAGGATGTCGGGATCGGTGACGAGCGCGCGCGCCAGCGACACCCGCATCTTCATGCCGCCGGAGAGCTCGCGCGGAAACGCATCGGCGAAATCGGCGAGCCCGACGCTGGCCAGCGCCGCGTCGGCA
>NZ_JALBHA010000448.1:0-5427 GCF_023006445.1 Bradyrhizobium sp. SHOUNA76 | reverse complement strand
GGCACCGCGTCCAGCAGCGCGCGCGTGTAGGGATGGGCGCAATGCTCGAACAGATCCTCGGGCCGGCCCTGCTCGACGATGCGGCCGAGATACATCACCGCGACCTCGTCGCAGAGATAGTCGACGACGGCGAGGTCATGGCTGATCAGGATAAAGCTCAGGCCGAATTGCTCCTGGAGGTCCTGCATCAGGTTGAGCACCTGCGCCTGCACGGAGACGTCGAGCGCGGAGACCGGCTCGTCGGCGACGATCAGCTTGGGCTGGGTGATCAGCGCGCGCGCAATGGCGATGCGCTGACGCTGGCCGCCGGAGAATTCGTGCGGATACTTGTCCATGTCCGCATCGCGCAAGCCGACCTGGCGCAGCGCCGCGGCGACGCGCTCGCGGAACGTGGCGCGATCGGCTCCCTCCAGCACCGTCAGCGGCTCGGCGACGATGCGTGCGATGGTCTGGCGCGGATCGAGCGAGCCGTAAGGGTCCTGGAACACCATCTGGAAATCGCGGCGGGCACGACGCAGCTCGTCGGCAGATATGCGATTGAGATCGCGGCCGAGCAGCGCGACCTGGCCCGATGTCGGCCGCTCCAGCGCCATCACCAGCCGCGCGAAGGTCGACTTGCCCGATCCGGATTCGCCGACGACGCCGAGGCTCTTGCCGGCGGCAACCTGCACACTCACGCCGTTGAGCGCACGCACCTGCCCCGGCGGGCGAAACAGGCTTTCCCGCGGCAGGGCGTAGCGCTGTTCGAGATCCTTCACGTCGAGAAGAGGCGCGGCGCTCATGCGGTCAATGCTCCGACGCGTTCTGCCATCGAGACATCAGTCCTGATGCAGCGCACGAAGTGCCCTGGTCCGACGTCGACCATCGGTGGAAGCGCGGCGCGGCACTGATCGATCACGAGCGGACATCGATCGGAGAAGGTGCAGCCGGAAGGCAGATCGGCAAGCTCCGGCACCGTGCCCGAGATCGTCGTCAGCCGCGTCCCCTTGCGCGCGCCGAGCTTCGGCCGGGCACGGAACAGGCCCTGCGTATAGGGATGGCCCATGCGGCGGAATACCTCATCGGTCGGCCCGCTCTCGACGACGGTGCCGCCATACATCACCATCATGCGCTGAACGTTCTCGGCGATGACGCCGAGATCGTGTGAGATCAGGATCATCGACATGCCGCGCTCCTCGACGAGATCGGCGATGAGGTCGAGGATCTGGCCCTGGATGGTGACGTCGAGCGCGGTGGTCGGCTCGTCCGCGATCAACAAATCGGGCTCGCAGGCGAGCGCCATGGCGATGGTGATGCGCTGGCGCTGGCCGCCGGAAAACTGGTGCGGATAGGCATCGACGCGCCGCGCCGGGTCGGGCAGTCCGACGCGATCGAGCAAGGCGATCACTTCATTGCGGGCCTGCGCCGCCGAATGCCTCTTGTGACGCCGCAGCGGCTCGGCAACCTGATGCCCGATCGTGTGCATCGGATTGAGCGCCGTCATCGGCTCCTGGAAGATCATGCTGATGCGGTTGCCGCGCAGGCTGCAATATTCCGCGTCCGGCAATCGCGCGATCTCGTTGCCGTCGAGCTTGATGCTGCCCGAGACCACGGCGCTATCAGGCAGCAGCCCCATCAGGGACATCGCGGTGACCGATTTGCCGCAGCCGGACTCACCGACGAGGCCGAGCGTCTCGCCGCGTTTCAGGGCGAAGCTGACGCCACGCACAGCCTGTGCCGGCCCACGGCTGGTATTGAGGCGCACGCCGAGATTGGCAACCTCGATCAGCGGCATGTTGGAGCGCTCACCCATCGTCATCGCTCCCGTGCCAGTCTGGGATCGAGCAGGTCGCGCAATCCGTCACCAAGCAGATTGAGGCCCAGCACCGCGATGGCAATCGCAGCGCCCGGATAGACCGCGAGCATCGGCGACTGGAACAGCAGCGTCTGCGCATCGTTCAGCATCCGCCCCCATGACGGCTGCGGCGGCTGCGTGCCGAGGCCGAGATAGGACAAGGCGGCTTCGGCAAGGATGGCAAGCGCAAACTGGATGGTGACCTGCACGATCAGGATCGACAGGATGTTGGGCAGGACGTGCTCGATGGTGATGCGGAAGCGCCCCTTGCCCGCCGCCCGCGCGGCCAGCACGAATTCGCGGGCCCAGATCGCGTTGGCCGAGCCGCGCGTCAGTCGGGTCAGCGTAGGGATCTGGAAGATGCCGATCGCGACGATCGAGGTCACCATGCCCGGTCCCGCGACCGCGGCGAGCATGATCGCGGACAGCACGGCCGGAAAGGCGAAGGTGAAGTCGGAGAAGCGCATGATGATCTCTTCGGTCCAGCCGCGCCGGGCTGACGCGATCAAGCCGAGCGTGACGCCAAAGGTGAGACCGATGCTGACGGCGATGATACCGACCATGATGGTGGAGCGGGCGCCGGCGAGCAGCAGCGAGACGATATCGCGGCCGAAGGAATCGGTGCCGAGCCAGTGCGCTGCCGAGGGCGGCCGGAGTTTTGAAGCGATGTCGATCTCGTAGGGCGACCACGGCGTCCACAACAGCGAGAGCAGCGCGGAGGCGAGCACCAACAGGCTCAACGAGCCGCCGATCACGAAGCTGCGGTGGCGCAGCGCGCGGCCCCAGAACGTACGGGCCGGCACACGGCGCGTTGCAATCGGCATGTCAATCGGAGTGGTCAGGGGAGCGCTCACAGGTCGTGGACCTTGATGCGGGGATCGATGAAGGCATAGAGCACGTCGACCACGAAATTGACGATGACGACCATGGTCGCGAGCAGCATCACGCAATTGCGCACCACGATGAGGTCGCGGTTGGCGATCGACTGGAAGATCAGACGGCCAAGGCCCGGCAGGTAGAACACGTTCTCGATCACGATGGTGCCGGCGAGGAGATTGGCGAACTGCAACCCCATCACCGTCATGACGGGGATCATGGCGTTGCGCAGCACGTGGCTCCACAGCACTTCGCGCTTGCCGAGTCCCTTCGCACGCGCGGTGCGGACGAAGTCTTCGCGCAGCACTTCGAGAACCGCCGAGCGCGTGACGCGCGCGAGGATCGCGGCCTGCACCACGGCGAGCGAGATCGCCGGCAGCAGCAGCGACTTCACGCCGGACCAGATGCCGTCCTCCCAGCCGGCAAAGCCGCCCGCCGAGAGCCATTGCAGCCGCACGGAGAACAACAGGACCAGCAGGATCGCGAACCAGAAGTTCGGCAGCGCGATGCCGACCTGCGTCAGCGACATCACACCGACGTCGCCAAGCCTGTTGTGGTTGGCGGCGGTGTAGATGCCGGCGGAGAGCGCCAGCGTCACCGTGATCGTCATGGCCATGATGGCGAGCGGAAAGGTCAACACGAGCCGCTCCGCGATCAGGCTGGCGACCGGCGTGCCGTAGACATAGGAATTGCCGAGATCGCCGGAGAGAAGTCCCTTGACCCAGTGCAAATAACGGACCGCCAGCGGCTGGTCGAGCCCGAGCTTGACGGTGAGCGCGCGGACCGCATCCGGCGAGGCGTCGGCGCCCATCAGCATCTGCGCGGCGTTGCCCGGAAGCGCGTCGAGCACAAGGAAGATGATCAGCGAGGCGCCGACCAGCGTCGCCAGCAAGGTCAACAGACGTCGGAGGACAAAGACGCTCATGCGCGCTCGGCTTCAGGGCTCAGCTGCGGCACGATCAACATGTCCGGGCGGCTGAGGCAAGCCCTTTGCACACAAGCCCTTTGCTGCATGCCCATCTCCTCAAGCCGGCCAGCGGGACAGAAGGTCGGCGGACGCCTCGAACAGTGCGCTCACGCGCAGCAATTCGGCATCGGCGCGGAAACGGCCGACGAGCTGGAGCCCGATCGGCAGGCCGTCGCGGCCGAAACCCGAGGGCAGGCTGACGGCGGGATGGCCGGTCATGTTGAACGGCATGGTCCAGGGGAACCAGTTCGGCCGGACGCTGTCGAAATGCCGACCATCGATCTCGATGCTGCCGAACAAATCTTGGCTGATCGGCAGCGCGCTGCGCGTGAGGGTCGGCATCGCCAGGACGTGCCCGCGCGCAAGCAGCGATTGCACGCGGCGGAACAGCGCGGTGCGCGCGAACATCGCCTCCTGGTAGTCGACGCCGCTGACCTCGGTAGCGAGCGCGAGCTGCTTGAGGAAAGCCTCGCTCAGCTCATCCTTGCGCTCGGCCGCGAGTTTTGCAAAGCGCGTGCGCCAGACGGTGTGGTTGATGGCGCGCCAGATCGGCTCGATATCGAAACCTTCTCCGGAGAATTCCTCGAGCTCGGCGCCGAGCCCTGCCAGCCGGTCGAGGCTCGCCTTGAAACTGCTGGCGACCTCGGCGGACACCGGACGGCCCGGCGGCGTCAGGCAATACAGGATCCGTTGTCCACGCAGATCGCCGCGCGCGGCAGCCGTGCCGACGAAATCAGGCGCGGGAACGCCGATCGACCAGGGATCGACCGGGTCCTCGCCTGATATCGCCTGCATCATCAGCGCGGTGTCGGCAACGGTGCGGGTGGTCGGCGTGACATAGGTCTGGTTGCCGAACACATCCAGCGCCTGGCTGTGCGGGATCACGCCGTTGCTCTGCTTCAAGCCCACCACGCCGTTGCAGGCGGCGGGTATCCGTGTCGAGCCACCGCCGTCGGTGGCGATCGCGAGCGGCGCGATGCCACTGGCAACCGCAACGGCCGCGCCGCCGCTGGAGCCGCCGGAGGAGCGCTCCGCGCTCCACGCATTGCGGGTGCGGCCGAACAAGGGCGAGTCCGTCAGGCACTTGCTGCCGAATTCCGGCGTCGTGGTCTTGCCGATCAGGATCGCGCCTTCGCTGCGCATCCGCGCAACCGCAACGGCATCCTCATTCGGCACATTGTCCTTGTAGGGAACGGCACCGAAGGTGGTCTTGACGCCCTTAGTGTTGACGATGTCCTTGACGGTGACGGGGATGCCATGGAGCAGACCGAGCGGCTCGCCCGCCATCACCTTGCGCTCAGCCGCGCGCGCCTCAGCCATCGCCTGCTCGCCACAGAGCGTGATGAAGCAGTTCAGCTCGGGCTGCAGCGCCTGGGCGCGCGCGAGCACGGCATTGACGATCTCGACGGGGGAAATCTTCCTTGTGGCGATGAGTCCGCGCAGTTCGGTTGCAGACAAGTGGCAGGGATCGCCGTTCATCGTCACATCACGCTCCGAAAGCGGGCCGCCGTTGGCCCAGCCATTGACAGCCAGAATGACAGTTTTGTTAACTGGCCGTCCAATACCATTTTGATCGTCAACCCATACGTTTCCGGTATGCCAATGGATCTTCGCAGGCTCCGCTATTTCGTCGCCGTCGCCGAAGCCCGCAGCGTCGGCAAGGCCGCCGAGCGGCTGCGGATGGCGCAGCCACCCCTTTCCGTCCAGATCCGCAAGCTGGAAGCCGAGATCGGCGCGCCCCTGTTCCGCC
>NZ_JALBHA010000447.1:0-5433 GCF_023006445.1 Bradyrhizobium sp. SHOUNA76 | reverse complement strand
AATGCCGAGCGCGACGACGCTGCGCAGCGGCGCGTCCCCGCTCGACACGTCGCAGGCCGTCAACGTCGTCCCCGAGCAGGTGCTGAAGGACCAACTGCCGCGCAACATCGACGATGCGCTCATCAACGTCTCCGGCATCACCCAGACCAACACGCTCGCCGGCAGCCAGGACGCCGTCATCCGCCGCGGCTTCGGCGACAATCGCGACGGCTCGATCATGCGCAACGGCATGCCGCTCGTGCAGGGCCGCAGCTTCAATCCCGCGGTCGAAAGCGTCGAGGTGCTGAAGGGGCCGGCCTCGCTGCTCTACGGCATCATGGATCCTGGCGGCATCGTCAACACCATCAGCAAGCGTCCGGAGCTTTATCAACACGGCTCGGTCACGCTGCTCGGCTCGGCTTTCAACGCCTCCAAGACCGGCGCCGACGGCCTGCTCGACGTCACCGGGCCGATTGGCGACCAGGGCCTTGCCTATCGCTTCATCGGTTACGGCGTCAGCGAGGACTATTGGCGCAATTTCGGCCGCCACCGCGAGATGCTGGTGGCGCCGTCGCTGGCCTGGTACGGCCAGGACACCACGGTCCAGCTCAACTACGAACACCGCGAGTTCATCTACCCGTTCGATCGCGGCACGGCGTTTGTCAACGGCGCTCCGTTGGCGATCCCGAAGACGCGCCGGCTTGACGAACCCTTCAACAATACCTGGGGCACGTCCGACCTGATCCAGGCCTCGGTCGAGCATCGACTTAACCAGGACTGGAAGCTCTTTGCGGGCTACAGTTACAACACCGAGACTTTCAGCGCAAACCAGCTCCGCATCACCGGCGTCAATGCCACGACCGGCGTCGAGACGCGCAGCAACGACGGCACGCGAGGCTCGCTCAGCAATTCGAGCTATGGGACGTCCTACATCTCGGGCGGGTTCTGGCTCGGCAACATGCGTAACGACGTAGTATTCGGCGGCGACGGCCAGTATCGAACCATTTATCGCGACAGTCTGATCCGGCAGACCACGCCCTCCTTCAATTTTTGCAATCCCGTCTACGGCTTGATCGGACCGGGCGCGACCGTTTCCCCCACCGATAGCGCCCAGACTGACAAGCTCGGCCAGTGGTCGCTGTTCTTCCAGGACACGCTGCATCTGACCGAACGGTTCGCGCTGGTCGGCGGCGTGCGCTACATGGACTACGACCAGCTAGCCGGACGCGGGAAGCCCTTCATGGTCAATACCAACGTCTCCGCAGACAAGGTATTGCCGCTCGGCGGCGCAATTCTCAAGCTCACCGATCAGCTTTCGCTCTATGCGAGCTACACCCAGTCGCTGAAGCCGAACTCGACGATTGCGCCGTTGACCAACAGCGGTGGCTTCGTGCTGGGTTCGAACATCGCGCCGGAGGAGGGCACGCAGTACGAGACCGGTCTCAAGTTCGATCTCAACAAGCGTCTCTCAGGCACGCTCGCGGTCTACGACATCGAGAAGCAGAACGTGCTGGTCAGTCAGTTCAGTCCCGCGCTCGGCCTGAACGTCTATACGGCGGCCGGCAAGGTGCGCTTGCGCGGCGTCGAGCTCGACGTCACCGGTCGGCTCTCCGACAATTGGAGCATGATCGGTAGCTATGGCTACACCGATGCGCGTGTGACCCAGGATCCGACATATGCTGGCAAGCAATTGCAGAACGTCGCGATGAACACGGCGTCGCTCTATCTGGTCTACGATTTCGGCACGGTGCTTCCCGGACAGCTCAGGCTCGGCGGCGGAGCTCGCTATGTCGGCGACCGGCCTGGTGACGCCTTGAACACTTTTGTGCTGCCTTCCTATCTCGTCGCGGATGTTTTCGCGACCTACGAGACGAAGTACCAGACCCTGCCGGTTATCTATCAACTCAACGTCAAGAACCTGTTCGACACCGTCTACTACACGTCTGCCCAGAACAATCTGGGCGTCGCCATCGGTGATGCGCGGCGCGTCTCGCTCTCGGCAACGGTGAAATTCTAGCCATGGCAGCGCGGTTGGGGCACAGCATCAAGGCGGTCCTGTTCCAGGTCCATTCCGTCGCGGGCCTGGTCCTCGCGTTGCTGGTGTCCCTGATCGCGCTGACCGGCGCGGTCATGAGTTTCGAGGACGAGATCGTCGACCATCTCAACGCCGGCATCATGCAGGTCGCGCCGCGGCAGGTACCGAGGCCGATGCCTGACGAGCTGGTGGCGCGGCTGAAAGCGGGGCAGGACCTCGGCAAGGTCTCGGCAGTGACGTTGTCGAGCGATCCGTCGGCCGCGGTCCATGTCCGCTTCGGCCGCGACGAGCAGGGCGGCCGGCCAGCCTCGCTCTATGTCGATCCCTATGACGCCCGCGTGCTGGGCTCGCCCCGCGGCGAAGCGTTCTTCGCGACGGTGCGCCAGCTGCATCGCTGGCTGCTCATTCCCGGCGACGGCAAGGGCTGGGGACGTCCGATCACCGGCGGCATCGCGATCGGCCTCATCGTCATGCTGGTGTCGGGCCTCGTGCTGCGCTGGCCGCGTCGGGCGGGCAGCCTGAAGATGTGGCTGAAGCCGAATCTCGGGCTCAGCGGCCGCGGACTGCACCGGTCGCTGCACACCGTGATCGGCACCTGGGTGCTGCCGGTCTATCTAACGATGACGCTCACCGGACTGTATTTCTCCTTCGAATGGTACAAGGACGGCGTGACCTGGCTGTTGGCACGTCCTCACGTCACCGCAGCGAAGATGACTACAAAGCCGCCGCGCTCGGATAGCCGCGCCGAGCCGGCGCCGCCAATCGGATTCGATCGGGCATGGACGACGTTCCAGCGCGAGGAGGGCGATCGGTTCTCCAGGGCCTTGCTGACACTGCCGGCGGGGCCGGGCACGACGATACGCATCCGATCGTGGGGGAAAGCGTCGTTGCTCGAGACCACGCGCGACGAATTCCGCATCGACGCCGTCTCCGGCCAGTTGGTCTCCGCCGAGCGCTACGCAGAGAAGACCGTTGGCGAAACGATCATCGCAGCCATCTACGACATCCATCGGGGCGCTATCCTTGGCTGGCCCGGCAAGCTCGCCTTCATGATCGCTGCGATCCTGATGCCGTTGTTCGCGGTCACCGGCATCCTGCTCTATCTGTCGCGCCGCCGGCTGCGGCAACCGGCGCCGCCACTGGCGCGGCTCGTTCCGGGCGAGTGAGAACTCCAGGCGGCTGGGCGAATGCTTGGAAGGTCGCCAATCACCCACGCCGCGGCTGAACTCGTCCAAGCTATCGCTTCCGGCGCCCAAGAAGCTCTTGTCTGAACTACCGTGGAATGGTTCGATGCGCCTCGCACACGTTAAGGTGAGTGGGGACTTCGACGGAAATGTCTAAACGAGACGAAATCGAAGAGACGGCGCTGCCTGCGGTGCTCGTCAGACGCAGTGATCTGCCTGTGCCGCTGACGCATCCGGCGCGAAGCTTTTTCGGTGGACTTCCCAAATTGCCTCCGCAGTTTGACTGGCCCACAACGGAGGTCAGAGCCGACGTGGCCTTGGAGACCGTTGCACTTACATTCGTCGCTCAGATCGACTTGGCTGAAGTGCCTGGAGCCAGCTGGTCGCCGCTTCCGACGCGGGGCACGCTCTATTTCTTCTGCAGCTCGGTATTTGTAGGCGAAGGACATCCACCGTGTCGCGTCCTCTACAGCCCGACTGACGGAGGCGCGCATGCCGACCGCGCTCCACCGCCAGACCTGATGCCGCTGGCGGGGACCAACGGCGATCGTCAGGTCAAATGGCTCAATCCCGACGTCGATTTTCATTCCAAGGTCGAGTTCAAATATCCAATCTCATTCCTGCCGTTCCGCGACTTCTACTTCCGTGAGGATGTCGTCGGAGGCGAACTCATGATCAAGGAATTATGCAAGGCGCTGGGTCCAGGCGGGCCGCAGGAGAATGATCTGCTTCAATTCCGAAGCGTGGCCAAATACGAAAAGGACGAGGACTGGCCTTTCAACTGGCTCCTGGTCACTTACGTGGTTCGGTCGGTCTTGTCGCACGTCCAGCGCGATCTGACGCTTGGATATTACGGCAAGCCGCTCGCCGACGAAGCAACCGTAGAGTTGAAGCGTCTTCGCGCCAGTGCGATCGGATGGCTCGAGCGGTGTCGGGCGCTGACCCCGATGGATGACGTCAGTCCGGACACAAAGGCGACCTTCAGATCATGGTGGATCGACGTCGTACAGACCTACGAGAGAATGGAAGGGCAGGTACGCACGTATGCGGGTGAAATCGTGGACGACCTCGGTACTGCCATCAATCATACGATCCGTTGTATGTTCACGCAGGATGTCGATGCTTCCGAAGATGCCCCTCCGAGTTACGTTATGAACCTCGTGCGGCAGAATCGTTGGAAGACGCCAGAGGCGCGAGATGGAAAATATCGCCGATTTTCCACGGCGCTTCATCAGATGCTGGGATACGGCAGCGGCCCGCAGGATGCGACCGAGGTGCATTTGGAGGACATGTTATTGCTCCAGATACAAGGTGATCGCGTTTTTTCTAATTGGCACTCCGATGTCGGCGGTGTGCTTCATTTTTGGATCGATCGGGACGCTCTTGACCGGCGCGACTTTTCGCAAGTCGTCGCTACATATGAGTGCGACTAGCCTGATCTCTGCGCGTTGCCCTGCTCTCCGATATCGCTAGCCAACACCACCGCGATGGTTCAAAAGCCCATGGCCTGTCCTTGCTAGGGTCCATGCCATGAAGCTCCCCACCGTCACCCCCGCCGATATCCGCCGCGCCCTGCTGCTGCGCGAAGAAATCGCGCTGCTCGATCTCAGATATGAGGCAGGCTTTGCGACGGGGCATCCGCTGTTTGCCGCCAACATGGCCGCCGACCGGATTACGATCGAGGCCGAGACGCGGCTGCCGCGCAAGGACGTGGCCATCGTGCTCTATGACGACGGTGAGGGGCTGGTCGCGACCGGTGCAGAGCGCCTCGCCGCGCTCGGCTATACCAATATCAGCGCGCTTGACGGCGGGCTGAAGGCCTGGCGCGCGGCGGGCTATGAGGTCTTTGAGGACGTCAACTCCTATTCGAAGGCCTTCGGCGAGCTGGTCGAGGCGCGGCGCCACACACCGTCGTTCAGCGCCGACGAAGTGGCCAAGCTGATCGCCGACAAGGCTGACATCGCCATCCTCGACGTTCGCCGTTTCGACGAATACGCGACCATGAACATTCCGGGCTCGGTCAGCGTACCTGGCGCGGAGCTGGTGTTGCGGGCAGGGCAGGCCGCGCCCGATCCTGAGACCACCATCATCGTCAATTGTGCCGGCCGCACCCGCTCCATCATCGGCACCCAGTCGCTGATCAATGCCGGCGTGCCCAACAAGGTGCGCGCGTTGCGTAACGGCACCATCGGCTGGACGCTGGCGCGGCACACGCTCGACCACGGCGCCGACAGG
>NZ_JALBHA010000446.1:0-5444 GCF_023006445.1 Bradyrhizobium sp. SHOUNA76 | reverse complement strand
GGATGCGCCGCGTCGGCACGCCGTAGCCGTGGCGCGTGGTGGCGATGCCGACGAGGCGCTCTGGCGCAAGTCCCAGCGTGTCGAGATAATGCCGCTCGGCTGCCGCGGCCATGGCGCCTGCGCCCTTGCCGGCGGCGAGGCAGATCACGCGTCCTTTGGGAGCGGCCGGCAAGTGCGGCGCCAGCACTACATTGGGATGGGCGGCGGCGACGGCTGCGTCGTAGAGGGCGCGGAGCAGGGGACGTCGGTCGGTCATGACGATGGCCTTCGGCAGACGGAAGAAACTGGCGGCCAATGCCGCCGTTCTCCTGCCTACCGCATCGGGCGTGAAAGCGTAAGCCGGCTTTGCCATCATTCGATTATGCAATCGCGTGATCACAATCGGCGCGCAAGCAAAAGCCCCCTGCGATGGCCTCGCAGGGGGCTTTTCGTCGTCCAATCGTCAGGCGGCTAGCCGCCGACGTCGGCGCTGATTACGTCGCCGAACAGTTCCCACTTCTCGCCCTTGAACCTCTCGAGCTGAAGCTGGCTGATCGGTGCGAAATCGGTCGGCGAGGTGTTGATCTTCACGCCCGGCAGCAGCGCCTCGGTACGGAAGTCCTTCAGGCTCGCCGCCTGCTTCATGACGTTCGCGCGGGTGAGATCGTCACCGCACTGTTTCAACACCTGCACAAGCGTCTGCGCCACGGCATAACCCACGATCGTGCCTTTATCGAGCTTGTCGCCCTCGGGGAAGTACTTGGTCATGAATGCCAGGAAGTCCTTCATGCCGGCATCGTTAGCCCACGCGGGATCCGACACGTCCTTCAGATAGTCGGCCGAGATGATGTCCTGGCCGTTCTCGAAGCCGGCGGGCTTCATCACGCTGCCGACCGAGGCCGAGACGTTGTTGAGGAAGTGCAGCGGCTTCCAGCCGATCTCGGCGTTCTTCTTGATCGCCTGCGCTGCGAATTTCGGCGTCGTGATGTTCATGAAGACGTCGGCGCCGGTCGACTTCAGCTTGACGATGTGATTGTCGACGGTCGGCTCGGAGGTTTCATAGCTCTCCTCCATGACGATCATCGAGGCGGCCTTGGCGCCGAGGCCGTCCTTCAGGCCCTTCAGGTAATCCTTGCCGTAATCGTCGTTCTGAAAGAGCACTGCGATCTTGGCGTCCGGCTTGTTCTTCAAAAGCCACTTCGCGTAGATCTGCGTTTCGCTCTGGTAGTTGGGCTGCCAGCCCATGGTCCATGGGAAGTCCTTCGGATCGTTCCACTTGGTGGCGCCGGTGGCGACGAACAGTTGCGGCACCTTCTTGGAATTCATGTATTTGTGAATCGCCGAGTTCGGCGGCGTGCCGAGCGAGTTGAAGATGAACAGCACCTCGTCGCTCTCGACCAGCTTGCGCGCCTGCTCGACGGTCTTCGGCGGCGAATAGCTATCGTCGTAGGAGATGAAGTTGATCTTGCGGCCGTTGATGCCGCCCTCTTCGTTGATCTTCTTGAAATATGCGGCTTCGGTCCGCCCGATGATCCCGTAGGCGGAGGCCGGTCCGCTGTAGGGCATGATGTTGCCGATCTTGATCTCGGTATCGGTCGCGCCGGTATCGTATTTCTTCTGGGCCGACGCAGTGGAGGTCGTAGCCGCAATGAGCGCGAGCGCCAGTGACGCGGCCGCAAGCTTGCCGGTGACAGCGGGCATTCCTATCTCCCTATTTTCTTGGTGTGTGTGCGTCCCTTTTCTTGGCTTGACCGTTTTTGGTGACGCGACCGCAATTCAATACGATTTGGCTGATGCCTTCAACAGAAAGCCCCCGCGATGGTGTCGCGGGGGCTGCGTCTTTAGTAGTCAAGGGCCGCCGGCTCTCGTGTGCAACTGCGAGAAGGTCCGGCTGTCTTGAGTTGTTTAATCAATCCGGAGCGATTTTGAATTGCGTGGCCTCAGTGACCGGTCTCGCTGGAGATGATGTCGCCGAACAGCTCCCATTTCCGGCCCTTGAAGCGCATCATCTGGAGCTGCTCGATCGGGGCAAAATTGTCCGGCGCGGTGTTGATCTTGATGCCGGGCAGCAGCGTGTCGGGTGCGAAATCCTTTAAGGAGGCGGCCTGCTTCATGACGTTCTCGCGGGTCAGATCGTCGCCGCACATCTGCAGCACCTTCACCATGGTCTGCGCGGCGGCGTAACCGAACACGACGCCAGCATCGAGCTTGTTGGCCTTGGGATCGTATTGCGCGAGGAAATTATTGAACCGCTTCATGCCGTCGTCGGCATTCCATTGCGGATCGGAGCCGTCCTTGAGGTAGCTCGCCGACAGGATGCCCTGGGAGATCTCGAGGCCGGCCGGCTCGATCACACCGCCGACCGAGGCCGAGACGTTGGAGACGATGTGGACCGGATGCCAGTTGATCTCCGCCGCCTTCTTGATTGCCTGCGCGGCGAATTTCGGCGTGGTGATGCTGATGAAGACGTCGGCGCCCGAGGCCTTCAGCTTGACGATGTGTTCGTCGATCGCGGGCTCGGAGGTGTCGTAGGCCTCCTGCAGCACGATCATCGAGGCCTTGGCGCCGAGACCGTCCTCCAGCCCCTTCAGATAGTCCTTGCCGAAATCGTCGTTCTGGTAGAGCACGCCGATCTTTCCGTCCGGCTTTTCCTTCATGATGTACTTGGCATAGATGCGCGCCTCGCTCGCGTAGTTCGGCTGCCAGCCCATGGTCCAGGGATATTGTTTGGGATCGTTCCACTTCGACGCGCCGCTCGCCACGAACAATTGCGGCACCTTCTTCTCGTTCATGTATTTGCGGATGGCGCCGTTGGTAGACGTCCCGAGCGAGCCGAAGATCAGGAGCACCCCGTCGCTCTCGACCAGCTTGCGTGCCTGCTCCACCGTCTTCGGCGGCGAATAGGCATCGTCATAGGAGATGAACCTGACCTTGCGGCCGTTGATGCCGCCCTCGGCGTTGACCTTGCTGAAATAGGCTTCCTCGGCCTTGCCGATCGCGGCATAGGCCGAGGCCGGGCCGCTATAGGGCATGATGTTGCCGATCTTGATCTCGGTATCGGAGGCGCCTCTGTCGTACTTCTTCTGCGCCAGCGCCGGGTCGCCCATCGCAGTGCACAAAGCGAGCCCGGTCCAGAGGGCCGCAACCTGAAAACGAACGGCGCTCATTGTTCTCCTACCCGGGTTGGATCGGCGCCGCATTGAACAAGATTGGCGCCAGCCGTCAACAAAAAGCCCCCGCGATCGCTCGCGAGGGCTTTCGAGGGTCGGACTTTCGCGTCAGCGTGTCACTCGGAGGCGACGTCGCCACTGATGATATCGCCGAACAGTTCCCACTTCTCGCCCTTGAAGCGCTGCATCTGGAGCTGCGAAATCGGGGCGAAGTCGGTGGCGCTGGTGTTGAGCTTGACGCCGGGCAGCATGGTGTCCGGCTCGAAGTCCTTCAGCGAGGCCGCCTGCTTCATGATGTTGGCGCGGGTCAGATCGTCGCCGCACATTTCCAGCACCTTGGCCAGGGTCGAGGCGGCGCCATAGCCGTACACCATGCTGGTGTCCGACTTGTCGGCGCCCGGCATGTACTTGTCGACGAACTCGTTCCACTTCTTCATGCCGGGGTCGTTGGCCCACTGCGGATCCGTCGAATCCTTGGCATAGGCCGCCGACAGCACGCCCTGCGCGTTCTCGAAGCCGGCCGGCTTCATCACGCTGCCGACCGAGATCGACACGTTGGTGAGGATCTGGAGCGGCTTCCAGCTGAGCTCGGCGGTCTTCTTGATGGTCTGGGCCGCGAACTTCGGCGTGGTGTAGATCAGCAGCACGTCCGGATTGGCGGCCTTGATCTTGACGATGTGGCCGTCGATCGACGGCTCGGACACCTCGTAGCTCTCCTCCATGATGATCATGGACGAAGCCTTGGCGCCAAGGCCGTCCTTGGTGCCCTTGAGGTAATCTTTGCCGAAATCGTCGTTCTGGTAGAGGACCGCGACCTTGGCGTCCGGCTTCTCCTTCATCAGCCATTTCGCGTAGATCTGCGCTTCGCTCTGGTAGGAGGGCTGCCAGCCGATGGTCCAGGGGAAGTTCTTCGGGTCGTTCCACTTGGTGGCGCCGGTGGCGACGAAGAGCTGCGGGATCTTCTTGGCGTTGAGGTATTTCTGGATCGCCGTGTTCGAGGGCGTGCCGAGCGGGTTGAACACCACCAGCACCTCGTCGCTCTCGACCAGCTTGCGGACCTGCTCGACGGCCTTCGGCGGCGAATAGCCGTCGTCATAGGTGACGAAGTTGATCTTGCGGCCGTTGATGCCGCCCTTGTCGTTGATCATCCGGAAATAGGCTTCTTCGGTCTTGCCGATGACGCCATAAGCCGACGCCGGACCGCTGTACGGCATGATGTTGCCGATCTTGATCTCGGTATCGGACGCGCCGGTGTCGTATTTCTTTTGGGCGAGTGCAGCGCCGGAGGTGATGGTAGCGACCGCCGTTACGAGTGCGGCGGTTCGAAGTATTCTTCCAAAATGCAATTCGATCTCCTTCGTTAACAACAGTACTTGAGGGCTTCAGTTTCTTTTGATCTTCCCGGCGAGTTGCTGGCCCATGATCGCGATCTGCCTTGCGCCATGGGGCACGAGGTAGATGACGAGGAACAGCAGCACGCCGAATACCGCGCCGGAAAGGCCCTTGGAGACGCTCTCAGCCATGTTCGGCACGAAGATGATGAAGGCAGCACCGACGAACGAGCCGGGCAGCCAGCCGACGCCGCCGACGACCATGCCGAGGAACAGCGAGATCGCCAGCGTGATGGTGTAGCTGTCGGGTGCGACGAACTGCACGGCGATGGCGCCGAGCGAGCCGGCAACGCCGGTGATGCCGGCGGACACCCCGAAGGCCAACGTCTTGTACAGGGCGACGTTGACGCCCATCGAGGAGGCCGCGATCTCGTTGTCGCGGATCGCCATGAAGGCGCGGCCCGAGCGGGAACGCAGCAGGTTCACCGAGAAGATGTAGATCGCGAGCGTCACGATGAGCGTGAAGTAGTACAGCCACATGTCCTGCGACATCGGCAGGCCGAACGGCGCGTCAGGCTTGGTGACGACGAGGCCCTGCACGCCGCCGGTCCAGTGCTCGAGGAAGTTCAACTTCAGCAGTTGCGGCATCGCGGTCGCAAGCGCGAAGGTGGCGAGCGCGAGATAGACGCCCGACAGCCGCAGTGCCGGCTTGCCGAATAGGTAACCGAACCCGAAGCAGACCGTCGCGGAAATCGGAATCGTCAGCGCGTAATTGATGTTGGCGTGCTCCATCAGCACCGCCGACGTATAGGCGCCGACGGCATAGAACGCACTCTGGCCGAGCGAGAACTGGCCGGAGCCGCCGGTCAGGATGTTGAGCGCCAGCACCGCGAGCCCGTAGATCAGGAGCATCGTCATCTGGAAGATGATGAAGTTCTTGACGAACACCGGCACGATCAACAGC
>NZ_JALBHA010000445.1:0-5450 GCF_023006445.1 Bradyrhizobium sp. SHOUNA76 | reverse complement strand
AGACCGGCCTTCAGCGCGGCGAAGCCCGCGATGTCGGAGCCGGCCTCGCCGACCGGATCGACCACGCCGAGCACGACGTCGTCGACGGAATCCTCAGGCAAATTGTTGCGGTCCTTCAGCGCCTTCAGCGGCACGGTCGCGAGCGCGAGCGCCGTGACTTCGTGCAGCGCACCGTCCGCCTTGCCGCGGCCACGCGGGGTTCGGACGTGATCGTAGATATAGGCATCTGCCATGGGAGCCTCCTGATTGCAGTTATTGTCGCGGCGACCGCTGCGCGGTCGCGATCGCTGGTGAAGCGGAAAGCCTCAGAACGCTTCCGCCGGCAATTCCATGATGGTGGCGCAGCCGGCCTGGATGCGCGCGAGATTGGCGGCGGTCTCCGGCAGCATCCGCTCCATGAAGAAACGGCCGGTGACGAGCTTGGTCGAGAGATAGGGCGTCGCCCCGCTCTCGGCAATCTTGGCATTCGTCACCTTCGCCATCTTCGCCCACATGTAGCCGAGCGCGACGAAGCCGAAGAGATGCAGGTAATCGGTTGCGGCAGCGCCGGCATTATCAGGCTTTGCCATCGCGTTCTGCATCAGCCAGGTCGTGGCCTGCTGGAGATGGCCGAGCGAGGCCGAAAGCGGGGTGATGAAGGGCTTCAGCGCCTCGTCGCCGCCATTCTCCTTGGCGAAGGCCATGACCTCGCCGAAGAACGCCATGATGGCGCGGCCGCCGTCGCGCGGCAGCTTGCGGCCGACGAGGTCCAGCGCCTGGATGCCGTTGGCGCCTTCATAGATCATCGCAATACGCGCATCGCGCACGAACTGCTCCATGCCCTGCTCGGCGATATAGCCGTGGCCGCCATACATCTGCTGCGCCTGCACCGCGTTGGCAAAGCCGTAATCGGTGAGGAAGCCCTTCAGCACCGGGGTCATCAGGCCCATGTGATCGTCGGCGGCCTGGCGGTCCTTCGGGTCTTCGGAGCGATGAGCGACGTCGCTCTTCAGCGCGGTCCACATCACGAAGGCACGCGCGGCCTCGTTGAAGGCGCGGATCGAGAGCAGCGTGCGGCGCACGTCGGGATGCACGATGATCGGGTCGGCCTGCTTGTCCGGCGCCTTGGCGCCGGTGAGCGCGCGGCCCTGGATGCGCTCGCGGGCATAGGCGACCGCGTTCTGATAGGCGACCTCGGATTGCGCGAGGCCCTGCACGGCGACGCCGAGCCTGGCCTCGTTCATCATCACGAACATGCCCTGCATGCCCTTGTTCTCTTCGCCGATCAGCCAGCCGGTGGCGTTGTCGTAGTTCATCACGCAGGTGGAATTGCCGTGAATGCCCATCTTGTGCTCGATCGAGCCGCAGACGACGCCGTTGCGCGCGCCCACCGAACCGTCCGCGTTCACCAGGAACTTCGGCACCACGAACAGCGACACGCCCTTGATGCCGGCGGGCGCGCCCTCGATGCGGGCGAGCACGAGGTGAATGATGTTGGGGGCGAGATCATGCTCGCCGGCCGAGATGAAGATCTTGGTGCCCGTGATCTTGAAGCTGCCGTCGGCCTGGCGCACCGCCTTGGTGCGCAGCATGCCGAGATCGGTGCCGCAATGCGGCTCGGTCAGGTTCATGGTGCCGGTCCATTCGCCCGCCACCATCTTCGGCACGTAGGTCTGCTTTTGCTCGGGCGTGCCGTGGACGATCAACGCCGCGGTCGCGCCCATGGTCAGGCCGCCATACATCGAGAACGCCATGTTGGCGGAGATCTGGAATTCGTTCACCGCCTGGCTCAGCGTCACCGGCAGGCCCTGGCCGCCGAATTCGGTCGGCGCCGACAGACCGAGCCAGCCGCCCTCGGCGACTTGCATGAAGGCGTCCTTGAAACCCTTCGGCGTGGTGACGCTGCCGTCATCGGCACGCTTGCAGCCTTCGAGATCGCCGACGCGATTGAGCGGCTGCAGCACCTCTTCGGCGAGCTTGGCGGCTTCGCCGAGGATGGCTTCGCGCACATCGCTCGACGCATCGGAGAAGCCGGCGAGATTATCGTAGCGGTCGATCTGGAAGACGTCGTTGAGCAGGAAGTTCACGTCTTCGACGGGGGCTTTGTAGATCGGCATGGTGGTCTCCCGGCATGGGGCTTGAAGTGATGAGGCGCAGCCTTTGCCCGCGAGCTTAGCGGGTTCGGCAACCTCAGGGCAGGGTCATGATTGGGCGGCAAGCTGCTCCGCCATCAGGCGGTGCAGCATGTTGATCGCCTTGAGCGGACGCACCATCACCTTGAAATGGGTGATGCGTCCCTCGGCATCAAAGCTGATGATGTCGACGCCGTTGATCTCGATGCCGTCGATGACATTCTTGAATTCGAGCACCGCACCAGTGTCGCTGCGCCATTCACCGACATAGGTGAAACCTGGGCCGCCGAGCACCTTCTCGGCGCTGGAGAGGTATTTGAAGGTGATGTCGCGGCCACGCTGCGGCGAATGCACGACGGGGCTTTCGAACACGGCATCGGGGTGCAGCAGATCCCAGAGCGCGGCGCGGTCATGGGACTTCATGTAGGCGTACCAGGAATCGAGGCCGGTCATGCTCAGGTGCCTCCCTAGGGCAAAGGCAAAAAGTGCGAAAACAACCCCATGCACAGTAGCGAGGAGATTGATTTCGCTGGATTTTTCAGTCGGACCTGTGACCGGCCCGCAAGCTGCCTCATATGCACATTGACGCATATGCGCCGATACGCATAAAGTCAAGCTGGTTGGTTAGGATCGAAGAAGAAGGAGGCCGGCCATGGCGCTGGGCGACGCAATCCTCGCATGCCTGACGGAACGTCCGATGACGGGTTACGAGCTCGCCAAGACATTCGATTCCTCGATCGGCTTCTTCTGGAAGGCCGACCACCAGCAGATCTACCGCGAGCTCTCCAAGCTGCGCGACCGCGGCCACATCCAGGGCCGGGAGGTCGTGCAATCAGGCAAGCCCAACAAGCTGGTTTATACGCTTACGCCCGAGGGTAGAACAGCGCTGCGGCACTGGGCCGCGCGGCCAAGCACGCCAGCCTCGACCAAGGATGACCTCCTGGTCCGCCTCCACGCCCTCGACAGCATCGACATCGAGCCGCTGCGCACCGACCTGATGGCGCGCCTGGAGCACCACCGCGACCGCCACGCCAATTACGAGCGCATCCTGAAGAAGCGTTTCCCGGACGGAACGGCGGAAGGCAGGCTCGACCTCGGCAACCTGCTCCTGCTCCGCTTAGGGGCTCGGCACGAGCAGATGGTGGCCGACTTCTGCGAAGAGACACTGGAGGCGCTCTCGGCGATGAGCGGCAAGGCCAGCGTGGTGCCGCTGGAAGACGGCAAGCGAGAGGGGAAGGGCTGAGCGGCATTGGCGGTGTTAGTCACCTCTCCCGCTTGCGGGAGCGGTCGCGCCGAAGGAGCGGGGGAGGAGCGCACCAGTTCCGGGGTTGGCATCGCCGCCCAACTTTAAGACACCGGCGACGCGTTCCTTAACCCGTTATTTACCGTAACGGACAAAAGTCGGTTTTCGAGGCAGACGACCTGCGCCAAATTCGGTTGTGTTTACAACTGGCGCGCGTGGGGAGGCTGGAGGCGCCGGGTGGGGCGCCGGAGTCGGAACCGGACAGAGTCATGAATTCGCGCGTATCGTGGAGTGTTGACGGCATCGACCCATCCGTCCGGGAGCGGGCCGAAGCTGCTGCGCGCAGAGCCGGCATGTCACTCAACGATTGGCTGAACTCCACGCTCGGCGAAACTGCGCCACCGAACTTTCGCGCACCTTACGACCAGCGTCAGCAAGCGCCCCACGCTCCTCCGAGCCAAGCACCGAGTCAGGAGAGCCGCGAAGTCGCCGACATCCACCAACGGCTCGACGCGATCACCCAGCAGATCGAACGGATCGCGAAACCCGCGCAGCGCCAGGACGCTTCACGACAGGACGCTTCACGACAGGACGCTTCGCGCGAGCAGGGCGTCGCGCGCCAGCTCAACGATGCGATCTCGCGGCTCGACGCGCGGCTGTCGCAGATCTCGAAGCCGCAGCAGCCTCAGCCGCCGCGGCCGGCACCTTCACCTGCACCGTCTCCGGTCGAGACGCGACAGCGCCAGGCCGATATGGTCGAGCGTGCGGCAGCGCAGGTCTATCGCAACGCCCCTCCCCTGAGCCCCGCTTCGTTCGACGTCGCCGTCGCCGAGATCACCGCGCGGCAGAGCGAGCTCGACGGCTTCACGCCGCGGCAGATGCCGCCGCGTGCCGCGCCCTCCATTGCGCCCAATGCGGCTCCCTTCGCGCCCCCCATGACATCAATGGCGGCGCCACCCGCGCCTGCCTATGCTCCGCCGCCACCGCAAGCAGGGCCTGATTTCTCATCGCTCGAGCGCCATCTGCTCAAGATCACGAGCCAGATCGAATCGCTCCAGCGCCCTGACAATACCGAGCAGGCGATCAACGCCTTTCGCAGCGAGCTTGCCGAGATCCGCACCGCCATCACCGAGGCGATGCCACGCCGTGCGATCGAATCGATCGAGAACGAGATCCGCTCGCTGCATCGGCGCATCGACGAGACGCGTTCCAGCGGCACCGACGGCCAGGTGCTGTCGGGCATCGAGCACGCACTGTCCGACATCAAGCAGGTGCTGCGCACGCTGACGCCGGCCGAGCAGCTCACCGGCTATGACGAGGCGATCCGCAATCTCGGCGCCAAGCTCGATCTGATCCTGCGCGCCAATGACGATCCCTCGACGGTGCATCAGCTCGAAAGCGCGATCTCGGCGCTGCGCGGCATCGTCTCCAACGTCGCGTCCAACGAAGCGCTGGCACGCCTGTCCGAAGACGTGCAGCTGCTGTCGTCCAAGGTCGACCAGGTCACCCGCGCCTCCGGCCAGGGCGACAGCTTTGCAGTGCTGGAGCAGCGCATTGCGGCGCTCACCGCGGCGCTGGAAACCCGCGAGCGGCCCCAGCCATCCGAAAGCACCGAGCATCTCGAATCCGCCATCCGCGCGCTGTCGGACCGCTTCGACCGCATGCAGGTCGGGAACGATTCGGCCTCGACCTTCGCGCATCTCGAACAGCGTGTCTCGTATTTGCTGGAGCGGATCGAAGCCGCCTCCGACCCGCGCAACGGCAATTTGAGCCGCGTCGAGGACGGGCTGCACGACATTCTGCGGCACCTGGAGCGGCAGCAGGCGACTTACTCCGCACTGGCGGAGAGCCGCAGCTCCGCGCCGCCGGCCGATTCCGGAATGGTCGATCTCGTCAAGCGCGAGCTGTCCGACATCCGCTTCAGCCAGGCCGAGACCAACCGGAGCACCCAGGACTCGCTCGACGCCGTCCATAGCGCGCTCGGCCATGTCGTCGATCGCCTCTCCATGATCGAGGGTGATCTGCGCGCGGTGCGGACCGCGCCGCCGACCCCTGCGCCGCAGCCCATGCCGATGCCGATGGCCGCGCCCATCGAG
>NZ_JALBHA010000444.1:0-5460 GCF_023006445.1 Bradyrhizobium sp. SHOUNA76 | reverse complement strand
GCCGGCGATCTGGTGAAACTCTGCGCAGCGTCCGGGGTCTCGGCCACGGTCGACGTGGCAAGCGTTCCGCTCTCAGCCGCGGCGGCGGGCCTGGTCGCCCGCAAAATCGTTTGCGTCGAGACGCTGCTTGCGGGGGGCGACGATTACGAGGTGCTGTGCACCGTCCCGCCGGCGCAGGCCGATGCACTGATTGCCGCTGGGCGGGCGGCCGGCCTTGCCGTCACGGCGATCGGCACCATCGTCGCGGGGAAGGAGAGGCCGCGCTTCCTGGACGGGCAGGGCCAGGAATTGGCCCTGACGAGGCTGTCCTACAGCCACTTCTAGGAATTGCTCCAAACCGGCATGTTAGTTCTCGGGACTTGCCCTAAATACTTGCCGAGATCGGCTTTTTCGGCCTCATCCGGCGTTGCACCCTCAATTTGATTTTGGCAAGCTTGCGGCTGACTAAGGCCGTCCCTTTTGGGCAAGGGGCGGCTTTGTTCGAAATCAAGGCGCCGCACCGCACGACGGACAACAAAAGGCGCCGGGGGTACATCAAGGATCTGAGGCAAACATCACATGACAGCATTATGGTTGATTGTGCTCTGCGGAGCGCTTTCCGTCGTCTACGCGATTTGGGCGACGTCTTCGGTGTTAAGCGCGGATGCGGGGTCGCCGCGCATGCAGGAGATCGCAGGAGCGGTCGCTGAGGGTGCACAGGCCTACCTGCGGCGCCAATACACCACGATCGGTATCGTCGGCATCGTCATCTTCGTGCTGCTTGCCTATTTCCTCGGGCTTTATGTCGCGATCGGTTTTGCCATCGGCGCTATCCTGTCCGGCGCCGCGGGCTTCATCGGCATGAACGTCTCGGTCCGCGCCAATGTGCGCACCGCCCAGGCCGCGACGACGTCGCTGGCCGGCGGCCTCGAGCTCGCCTTCAAGGCGGGCGCCATCACCGGCATGCTGGTGGCGGGTCTCGCGCTGCTCGGCGTGACGCTCTATTTCGGCTTCCTGGTCCATTCGCTGAAGCTGGCGCCCGATAGCCGCACCGTGGTCGACGCCATGGTGGCGCTCGGCTTCGGCGCCTCGCTGATCTCGATCTTCGCCCGTCTCGGCGGCGGCATCTTCACCAAGGGTGCGGACGTCGGCGGCGACCTCGTCGGCAAGGTCGAGGCCGGCATCCCCGAGGACGATCCGCGCAACCCCGCGACCATCGCCGACAACGTCGGCGACAACGTGGGGGACTGCGCCGGCATGGCCGCCGACCTGTTCGAGACCTATGCGGTGACCGCGGTCGCCACCATGGTGCTCGCGGCGATCTTCTTCGCCAAGACGTCGATCCTCGCCAACATGATGACGCTGCCGCTCGCGATCGGCGGCATCTGCATCATCACCTCGATCATCGGCACCTTCTTCGTCAAGCTGGGGCCGAGCCAGTCGATCATGGGCGCGCTCTACAAGGGCCTGATCGCAACCGGCATCCTGTCGCTGGTCGGCATCGCGTTGGTGATCTACTACCTGATCGGCTTCGGCAAGCTCGAGGGCGTCGATTACACCGGCATGGCGCTGTTCGAATGCGGCGTGGTCGGCCTCGTCGTCACCGCTCTTATCATCTGGATCACCGAATACTACACCGGCACGGACTATCGTCCGGTGAAGTCGATCGCCCAGGCCTCGGTGACCGGTCACGGCACCAACGTGATCCAGGGGCTTGCCGTCTCGATGGAGGCGACCGCGCTGCCCGCGATCGTGATCATCGCCGGCATTCTGGTCACCTTCAGCCTCGCCGGCCTGTTCGGCATCGCGATCGCGACCGCCACCATGCTGGCGCTGGCCGGCATGGTCGTCGCGCTCGACGCGTTCGGCCCCGTCACCGACAATGCCGGCGGCATTGCCGAAATGGCGGGCCTGCCGAAGGAGGTGCGCAAGTCGACCGACGCGCTCGACGCGGTCGGCAACACCACCAAGGCGGTGACGAAAGGCTACGCGATCGGCTCCGCCGGTCTCGGTGCCCTCGTGCTGTTCGCGGCCTACAACCAGGACCTCAAGTTCTTCGTTGCGGACAGCGCGCATCATCCCTACTTCGCCGGCGTCAATCCGGACTTCTCGCTAAACAATCCCTACGTGGTTGTCGGCCTGCTGTTCGGCGGCCTGTTGCCGTATCTGTTCGGCGCGATGGGCATGACCGCGGTGGGACGTGCGGCAAGCGCGATCGTCGAGGAGGTGCGGCGCCAGTTCCGCGAGAAGCCCGGCATCATGCAGGGCACCGACAAGCCTGATTACGGCAAGGCGGTGGACCTGCTGACCAAGGCGGCGATCAAGGAGATGATCATCCCCTCGCTGCTGCCGGTGCTGTCCCCGATCGTGGTCTACTTCCTGATCTACGCGATCGCGGGTGGCGGCGTGGCCGGCAAGTCGGCGGCGTTCTCCGCGGTGGGCGCAATGCTGCTCGGCGTGATCGTGACGGGCCTGTTCGTTGCGATCTCCATGACCTCGGGCGGCGGTGCCTGGGACAACGCCAAGAAGTACATCGAGGACGGTCATTTCGGCGGCAAGGGCTCTGATGCCCACAAGGCGGCCGTGACCGGCGACACCGTCGGCGATCCCTACAAGGATACGGCCGGCCCCGCGGTGAACCCGATGATCAAGATCACCAACATCGTGGCCTTGCTGCTGCTGGCGATCCTGGCGCACTGAGCGGCAGAGGCGAACCAAGACAAAACCCCGCGGCGCGAGCCGCGGGGTTTTTGTTTGATGGACTGCACCCTCTCACCGCGTCATTGCGAGGAGCTCTTGCGACGAAGCAATCCAGGGTCTTTCCGCGGTGGCAGGCTGGATTGCTTCGCTACGCTCGCAATGACGGAGATGAGACCTAATGCACGTCCATCCGCGGATAGCGCGTAGGGCGGATTAGCGAAGCGTAATCCGCCACACTCGAACAGAAGAAGGCGGATTACGCTTTCGCTAATCCGCCCTACAGATCGCGGCCATGCGTCACTGCACGTCCATCTGCAGGCCTTCCTTCTGGATGATGCCGGCGAACTTCTTCGTCTCGGCGTCCACGAAGGCGGCGAATTGCTGCGGCGTGCCGTAGTCGGCGCGGGCGCCCATGGCGGTGATCTGCTTCTTGATGTCGTCGCGCTCCAGCATCGCCTTGACCTGAAGATTGAGCGCGTTGAGCACCTCAGGCGAGACGCCCTTCGGCAGGAAAACCGAGAACCACGACGAGACGTCGAAACTCGCCAGCTCCGGCGCGCTCTCGCGCATGGTCGGCAGGTTCGGCGCGAGCTCGCTGCGCTCGGTGGTGGTGACGCAAAGACCGTTGAGCGTGCCGCTCTGCACCTGCGGCAGGCTCGGATAGAGATTGTCGAACAGGATCTGGATGTCGCCGGCGAGCGCGGCCTGAAGCGCCGGGCCTGCGCCGCGGAACGGAATGTGGGTCATCTTCAGCCCGGTGAGCTGGAGAAACCAGGCGCCGGTGAGGTGAGGGCTCTGGCCGACGCCGGAGGAGGCGTAGCTGAGCTTGTCCGGATTGGCCTTGAGATAGGCGATCAGCTCGGCGATCGACTTGATGCCGGTCTTCGGATGCGCGGAGACGATGTTCGGAATCCGGATCATGTTGGTAACCGGCTGAAGCTGGTCCGGCTTGTAGGTAAGATTCTTGAAGATGCTGTAGGCGATCGCGTTCGGACCGGGATTGCCGACCAGGATGGTGTGGCCGTCGGGCTTGGCGCGGACCACCTCGGCGGTGCCGATGGTGCCGCCGCCGCCCGAGCGGTTTTCCACGACGGCGGACTGGCCCCAGGCGGTTTGCAGATGAGCGGCCAGGAGCCGGCCCATCACGTCGGTCGAGCCGCCGGCCGCGGCCGGCACGACGAGACGAACATTCTCGGTGGGCTTCCAGTCCGCAAGGCTCGAACGCGGCAGGATCGCTGCGGCCGAAAGGCCGGCAGCACCGGTGAGCACGCGACGACGGGACAACAAAGTGTTCTGAAGTTTCTTGGACACGAATCCACTCCCAGCTTCTTGCTTTGGCGGGAGCGTAGGGAACCTCACTTGTGACGGCAAGTCGCACGCCACGGCAAAGGCCGCGCGAAGGGCGGCACGACGCCGCAGGCTAGAGCCATTTACCTTGCGGTGGAATTGGAACGGGCTCTAGCCTCTTGTTTGACGCGCTTCTTGACGCGAACCGATGTCCACCTTCGCTCGAAAGGTTCTGCTCAGTTGAAGCTGAGCAGCTTGAACAGCGGCGTGAGGTAGCTCATCTCCTGCCCCGACGTCGGCGTGGTGCGGCTGATGAAGTCGAAGATCTTGCCGTCCTGCAGGCCGTAATTCGCAAGCCGCCGGACGCGCCGGTTCTTGTCGAAATAGATCGCGATGACGCGCTGGTCGACCACCTTCTGGTTCATGAAGGCGACCATGCGCTCCGAGCGCTGCGAAATGTAATAGAACACTTCGCCGTCGAGGGTGGCGACCGTCGAGGGGGTGCCCATCACGATCAGCACCTGATCCTGGCTCGCGCCGATCGGGATCTGCTCGAGCGCGCCGGGCGGCAGGATGTAACCCTTCTGAAACTGCTCACCGGTGCAGCCCGCGAGCGCCGCACCGATCAGGGTGACGGCCGCGAGCATGCGTAAGCCGCGCCAGCGTGCATGAAGGCCGCGCCGCTTGCCTGCGCGCAGGCTGGTCTGGTTCGTTGTCGTCATAGCGGAACTGATTCCGTCCCCTTGCGTCGCGCGAGGCGCTGAAGTACCGGGCTGAGGCTCTGAATGCAACTCGCGCGCGCCCGCTTGCGGAAACCACAATGCTTTGGCCGTTCAATCACTTCAGGAAACCCCGGCTAACCCCGTCGGGCACCATTGAAGCCATCTATGGCATGATCGTGACGCAGGCGCGAGAACCCATATTTTACCGCGACTTGGGCGTGCCCGATACGGTTAACGGGCGTTTCGACCTGTTGCTGCTGCATCTGTGGCTGCTGCTGCGCCGCCTGCGCACCGTCCACGGCGCCACCGAGCTGTCCCAGGCGCTGTTCGACCGATTCTGCGAGGATATGGACGACAATTTGCGCGAGATGGGGGTGGGCGACCAGACGGTGCCGAAGCGGATGCGGGCTTTCGGCGAAGCGTTTTACGGCCGGGTTCAGGCCTATGACCAGGCGATGGAGGCCGGCGGCGAGGCACTGGCAGAGGCGATCTGCAAGAATATCTTGAACGGGACCGGCCTGGACCGGGCGCAGCGGCTTGCCGCCTATGCCCGGGCCAGCGAGGCCGATCTCGGCCGCGCCGGCGAGGCTGCGTTGCTCCGCGCCTCCTTCAGGTTTCCTCCAGCTACCCCCGAGGATGTCACGCCATGAGCCGACCGAATGCCGAATCCCGGCCCGATCCCTGGCGGTCCCCCGTCATCGCCGCGCAGATCCCCGACACGGGCCTGCATCGCAAGCTCGAGGCCTCGGCCGCCGAGCGGCAGGCCATTGCC
>NZ_JALBHA010000443.1:0-5512 GCF_023006445.1 Bradyrhizobium sp. SHOUNA76 | reverse complement strand
TGCTCGACCGGCGGCGGTGAGGGAGGCTGTTCGGCTCCGGTCGCGGCTGCCGGCTTGACCAACGGCTCCTCCACATTGCCGCCCTTATAGAGCCGGGCATAGCGGTGGCCGAGGCTGGTCAGCACCTCGTAGCCGATGGTGCCGAAATGATGCGCGAGCTCGTCGACGGTGATGCCCTCGCCGAGCAGCGTCACCATATGGCCGCGCCGCGCCGCATTCGGCGGTAGATCGGTGATGTCGATCGCGATGAGATCCATCGAGACGCGGCCGGCGACTGGGCAGCGCTTGCCGGCAACGATGACCTCGGCGCCGCGGGTGCCGTCATTGGAGCTGGCGGCGCGGAAATAGCCGTCGGCATAACCGACTGCGATGATCGCCAGTTTCGTCGGCCGCCGCGCGGTCCAGGTGCCGCCATAGCCGACGCTCTCGCCGCGCTCGATGGTGCGGGTCTGCACGATGCGCGCCTTGAGATCGACCACCGGCAGCATCGGATTGTCGGCCTCCGGTGTCGGGTTGACACCGTAGAGCGCAGCCCCCGGCCGCACCATGTCGAACTGGAACGGCGCGCCGAGGAAGATGCCGGAGGAATTGGCGAGCGCCGCCGGTACGCCGGAGAATTCGCTGGCGATGCTGCGGAAGGCCGCGAGCTGCTTGGCGTTCACCGGGCTGTTGAGCTGCTCGGCCGAGACCAGATGGCTCATGACCAGCGTGATGCCGTGATCGCCGGCGTTGATGCGGGGGATGATGGCCTGCGCTTCGGAGAGCGTGAGGCCGAGTCGGTTCATGCCGGTGTCGATGTGAACCGCCGCGCCCCCGTTCCAGCCGGTGCGACGGCAGAACACGTCCCACTCGGCGAGCTCGTTGAGGTCGCCGATCACCGGGCGGCAATTGATCTTGGCGTAGTGCTCGCCGGTGTTCTGGAAATAGCCGCCGAGCACATAGATCGTTGGCTCCGGGACGGCCGCGCGCACCTTGCGCGCCTCCTCGATGGTGGCGACGAAAAAGGTCTTGCAGCCGGCCTTGCTCAGCGCACGCGCGACCTCGGCGGCGCCGCAGCCATAGGCGTCGGCCTTGATCACCGCCGAGCACTCGGCCGGCACCGCCGTCTTCTCGAGCTTGCGCCAGTTGGCGATGATGGCGTCGAGATCGACGGTCAGCACGCCGCCGAAGGCTGCGAGCGCGGCAGCCTGGTTGGCCTCCGCGGAGAGAAGGCCGGATTGCGAGATGGTTTTCGGGTCGGACGCCATTGTCATGGCGCCGTTTTACGCAAGAGGCCGTTCTGGTTCAAGGAACTCAGTAGTCGTTCCCGCTGCGGGCCGGAACCTGACTGTCAGGCGCGAGGTCGCCGAACCGCGTGACCGAGGCCTCGAACGCCAAATCGACGGTGCCGGTCGGGCCGTGGCGCTGCTTGCCGATGATGACCTCGGCTTTTCCGTGCGCAAGACTCATGTCGAGCTGCCACTTCTCGTGCTCGGGCGTGCCGGGGCGCGGCTCCTTCATGGCGAGGTAATATTCCTCGCGGTAGACGAACAGCACGACGTCGGCGTCCTGCTCGATCGATCCGGATTCACGCAGGTCCGAGAGCTGCGGCCGCTTGTCGTCACGCGATTCGACCTGACGCGAGAGCTGCGACAGCGCGATGACGGGAACGTTGAGCTCCTTGGCCAGCGCCTTCAGGCTGGTCGTGATCTCAGTGATTTCCTGCACGCGATTATCGCTCCGCTTGCCCGAGCCCGAGAGCAGCTGGATGTAGTCGATCACGAGCAGGTCGAGGCCCTTCTGGCGCTTCAGCCGGCGCGCCCGCGCCATCAGCTGCGCGATCGACAGGCCGCCGGTGGCGTCTACGTAGAAGGGCAGCGACTGCAGCTCGATCGAGACCTCCCGGATCTTCTCGAAATCGGCTTCCGAGATGCCGCCGCGGCGGATGTGGGAGGAGGGAACACCGGTGCGCTCGGCCACGATACGCGTGGCGAGCTGGTCGGCCGACATTTCGCAGGAGAAGAAGCCGATCACGCCGCCATTGGCGGCCTTCGTGGTACCGTCGGCCTGGAGTTCCGGCACATAGGCCTGAGCGACGTTGTAGGCGATGTTGGTCGCAAGAGAGGTCTTGCCCATGCCGGGACGGCCCGCGACGATGATGAGGTCGGAGTGCTGCAGGCCACCCATCTTGGTGTCGAGGTCGCGCATGCCCGTCGAGATGCCGGACAGCTTGCCGTCGCGCTGGAACGCTTTTGCGGCGAGATCGACCGCGACCGCCAGTGCCTGCGAGAATTTCTGGAAGCCTCCGTCATAGCGGCCGGATTCGGCGAGCTCGTAAAGCTTGCGCTCGGCGTCCTCGATCTGCGCCCGCGGCTGGAAATCGACCGGTGCGTCATAGGCGACATTGACCATGTCCTCGCCGATGCCGATCAGGTCGCGCCTCAGCGACAGGTCGTAGACCGTGCGGCCGTAGTCCTGGGCGTTGATGATGGTGGTCGCTTCGGCGGCGAGCCGTGCAAGATATTGCCCGATGGTCATGCCGCCGACATCGGTATCGGCGGGCAGGAACGTCTTCAGCGTGACGGGCGTCGCGATCTTGCCCATCCGGATCAGGCTGCCGGCGGTCTCGAAGATGGTCTGGTGCAGCGGCTCGAAGAAATGCTTCGCCTCCAGGAAGTCGGAGACGCGGTAGAAGGCGTCGTTGTTGACCAGGATCGCGCCCAGAAGGCTCTGTTCCGCTTCGATATTGTGCGGAGCGCTCCGATAGGCGGGAGTTCCTGCGTCGGGCGCGAGTTTGAGAACGTTCGAATCAGTCAGGACCATGGTCGGACGTGCTTAGCAATTTTCTTGGGCGGATGCGGGGCCGGGATAAAGCGCCGCATCGGTGCAAAGCGAAAGCGAAAGCTGACCGCTATCAACCGCTCAGTTAAAGTGGTGGATGATTAGCAGTCGCAGCACGCGCCGCGCTTGACGGATTTTCGCGGAACCGGTCGGGCCGGAAGCAGCCGCGTCCGCGCCATGGAAAAATCCTGAAGCAATGAACCTAATGGATTGGCGCGCAGACGTACCGGAGGGCGCGCGAATTGACGCACGCTGGGAGCTTTCGGCTCGGGCTCAGACCAGCAGGAGGTAGACCAGCGCAACCAGAGCCGCCCCGACGCCGGTAACGATCAGGGCGTAATCGGTGCGGAGGTCGTCCTGCACGTCGAATGAGGTTTGGGTCTCTTTGCTCATGGCGACGGTCTAAGCCAGGGCCGACCAGACTTATGTGAAGTGGATCACATCTTCCCGGATTCTTTCGGGGGTATGACCGGAACAGGTGGACGGGCAGGGAATTGTCTCCGACGGTCCGCCAACAGGGAACGAGGCAAGCGATGCGGCCAGAACGGCAGCACCAGATTGGGCGAAGCGAGGCAGCTAGCCGGCTTTGGCTGTCGGGGTTGATCGCGGCCATGGAGCACGCCGAGCGGCCCGAAGTGCGTCGCCAGCCTGTCGCACCCGAAATCCTGGTCGAACTGCGGGCGCAATTGGCGTTAACGGCGCTTTTCCGGTCCTCCCAGATTTCGACCCTGCGTCACTAGGACCTATTCACCAGCCAGTTTCAGCCTGGGCCTGACCGTGCCTTCGCGAGCCCGCAGCCGGGCTTCCTCACGCGGCATGTAGTCGCGGGTCGTCGGCACCACGCCCTGGCGGCGGGTGAGCTGGATCTGGAAGTTCATCATGTTCTGCTTGCGGAACGTCATCTCGCAGGCAGCGAGATAAAATTCCCACATCAAGGCGAAACGCTCGTCGTAGAGCTCCACGGCCTCCTCGCGTCGCGCCATGAAGCGTTCCCGCCAGGCTTTCAGCGTCGCGGCATAGTGCAGGCGCAGGATCTCGATGTCGCAGACCAGCAGGCCCGCGCGCTCGATCGCCGGCAGCACCTCCGACAAAGCGGGGATGTAGCCGCCGGGGAAGATGTATTTGGCGATCCAGGGATTGGTCGAGTCCGGGCCCTGCGAACGGCCGATCGAATGCAGCAGCATGACGCCGTCCTGGCCGAGGAGCTCGGCGCAGCGCTGGAAGTAGGTGTCGTAGAATCGGGCACCGACATGCTCGAACATGCCGACCGAGACGATGCGGTCGAACGGTCCGGCGATGTCGCGGTAGTCCTGGAGCAGAAATCTGGCCGAGCCGGTCAAGCCCTTTTCGGAGGCGCGTGCATTGGCGATCTGCAACTGTTCGGTCGAGAGCGTGATGCCAGTGACGTCGGCGCGGGCCATCTCGGCGAGATAGAGCCCGAGCCCGCCCCAGCCCGAGCCGATGTCGAGCACGCGCTGGCCGGGCTTGATGAGCAGCTTGGCGGCAATGTGCCGTTTCTTCGCGAGCTGCGCGTCGTCGAGCGTGCTCTTGGACGTTTCGAAATAGGCGCAGCTGTATTGCTTGTCGGCGTCCAGGAAGAGCGAATAGAGCCGGGCGTCGAGATCATAGTGATGCGCGACGTTGTCGCGGGAGCGCGAGCGCGGATTGAACTGCTTCAGATGCCGCGTCAGATAGCGCAGATGCCACCAGGGTTTTGCCCACTGCGGCAAGAGGTCGGGTTGATCGAGCAGGATCGCGAGGGCATCAGCTATGGTGCCGCGCTCGACCACGAACTCGCCGTCCATATAGGCCTCGCCAAGCCCGAGCTCGGGATTGACGAGGATCTTCCGCTCGGCGTCCGCGGTGACGAAGCGCACCGCGACCGGAACGCCGGAGTCGTCGCCGACGGTGAATTTCAACCCGCTTGCGCCGGTCACAGTCATCGACCCGCGGCGGATGAATTGAGACAGGAATCTACGCAACAAACGGTCCATCGACATTTCCTCTCGAGCGAACCCGAAAGATGCGACTAACCTGGCCTTCATATCTGACGCCCAGGCGCCGCAGCGGTTCCTATGCGTCTGCATCCAATCTGGGGAGGGTGGGGCTGCTGCGCTATTGCGCTGAGTTCACAGCCGATATTCGAAAAGCGCTTAATCACATCCTTGCGCGTGGAGGCTGCTTCCATTCGCGGCTCAATCGGATAAAAGGTGACCCGCCGCCGCGCCGGAGGCCGGCTGCACCCCTCGGAATTCAATGGAGATGATGGGAATGTCGAGCCGAGCGCTCAGCCTCGCGACGGTATTGCTTCTGATCGGCTTCGGCGCGGCCGATCCCGTTTTTGCGCAGGCGACCAACCTCGAGGCCGGCAAGACCCCGTCTCAGCTTTTCGCGCAGACCTGCAATGTCTGCCACAAGAGCCCGCGCGGACTTCTGAAGTCCGTTGCGCCGGGTTCGCTGCCGGGCTTCCTGCGCCAGCACTACACCACGAGCCCGGACATGGCGGGGATTCTCGCCTCCTATCTCGTCTCCAACGGGGCCACCGACACCCGCTACCAGGCCAAGGACGGCAAGGATAAGAAGGACGGTGCCAAGGAGAAGGAAGCGAACACCGCTCCGGGACAGGCGGGCGAGCATCAGGGCCGCCGCCCGCGCGCCCAGGACGCCGCCAGGCCGGACGGCGAGGCTGCTC
>NZ_JALBHA010000442.1:0-5525 GCF_023006445.1 Bradyrhizobium sp. SHOUNA76 | reverse complement strand
CGTCATCATCATCGGCGGCAGCTTTGCCGGTCTCGCCGGCGCCCTGCAGCTCGGCCGTGCCCGCCGCAAGGTCACCGTTCTCGATACCGGCCTGCCGCGCAACCGCTTCGCCGGCCACTCGCATGGTCTGCTCGGCCACGATCACAAGCCACCGCGTCGCGCACCGCGTCACTCGCCGTCTTAACGTACCTATCCCTCATACCGGAAAGCTCCGATGGCTGACCTGGTCAATCCCGTGCGGCGCATTCCCACCTCCAGCGCCCTGCCCATCGCCGTCCTTTCCGTCCTAACCGCGATGGGAACGCTGGCGACCAACATCTTGCTGCCGTCTCTGCCGCACATTGCGATCTCATTGAATGTCACGAGTGCGGCGGTCACGTCCGCCATCACCGTCTTTCTTGCGGTGTTCGGATTGGGCCAGCTCCTGGTCGGACCGGTTTCGGATCGCTATGGAAGACGTTGGCCGGTCCTGATCGGATTTGCCGTGTTCTTCGCGGGCAGCGTCTGGTGCGGTCTGGCAACCGACCTGCCTAATCTCCTTGTCGGCCGCGTCGTGCAGGCAACAGGTGCTTGCGCGACGGCAGTGCTGTCTCGCGCCATCGCCCGCGACATGTTTAGCGGCGCAGCGCTGGCACGCGCGATGGCGCTCATCATGATCGTGATGTCCGCTGCTGCCGGGTTCTCGCCACTGCTTGGCGGCGCACTCGACCACAGTCTGGGCTGGCGCGCCGAATTCGCGCTGGTCGCGGCCTTTGCTGCCGTCGGCGCCGTTGCCTACGGCATCGTTCTCGGCGAAACCCACAATTCGATCCGCACGCCGCTCAACCCAGTTGCCATCGGCAGGACCTATGCCGGCTTGATTGGCGACCGTCGCTTCGCTATCCCCGCGATCACCTCGAGCCTCATCATAGGGGGCATGTTCTCATTGTTTTCCGCTGCACCGCGCCTATTCATCGAAGCGCTGCACTTTACGCCGATCCAGCTAGGCCTCTTTTTCGCCGGCACCGTCTTCATCGTATCCGCCGCGGGTATGCTTGCATCGAGATTGGCATCACGCTACGGGCTCGATGGCCCGATCCGGGCCGGCTTGTGCGCGACGGCCGCCAGCAACCTTGCGATCGTGCTCATCTCGATGATTAGTCCGACTTTCCTGCCTTTTCTGGCCGCGATATGCGTTTTTCTTCTCGGGGCGGGTGTTGTCATTCCACTGGCCACTGCGCGGGCGCTTTCTCCAGTCGGGGAGAAGGCCGGCGCCGCCTCGGCGCTGCTGGGTTTCTTGCAGATGATGGTCGCCGCGATCGGCGTATGGCTTGCTGCCACAGTGTCGCATGAAGCAATGTTGGCGCTGGGCGTCGTGATGAGCGCATTTTCCCTGCTGGCTCTTGGCCTGTACGCGCGAGGCCCAGGATCTTGATTGGCGCATGACTCCGCGCGCGTTTCTTTTCAGTCGCTCGTCAGCTTTGCGAAGTCCGGCTTACGCCGTCGGGCAAACGCGGCAAAACTTCACCAGTTTGACAATTGTGCCTTCTCCCCTCGGCATCAAGTGCCGTGGAATTCCGGTTTGCTGCTGCCAGGTGGGCGCTTCATCTCGAACATGTTCTCGGTCCTGACCTCGAGGTAGTCTCTCGGCCGGCACGCAGTATCGGACGCGCAAGTGCCGTGTTGGAGACGCCGTTCTCGATCAACGATTGGTCAATGTAGACCGCCACAACCTCACTGAGCAGGAACCATTCTTCGACCTTTTCACCGCGTGCGTTGGCGAGTTGAGAGACCTCGACGACCTTGCATTCCATGGCGGCCCTGCTCTCGCCTACCCTTGGCAAAGCTACATAGCGCCTTAGCCAAGAGTTCCGGCGTCCGCCGGGTCAGGCCGGTGATGATGCCGAGCCCGCCGGCGTTGGCGCGCCGGCCCTGTCTGTTTTCGGTCACCACAATTCAAGTATTTGACAGTATTCTAATTCTTGAATTACGACACCATGCAGTCTCCGCAATAGGCAAGCCAATGGGTAAGTTTCAACCTGTCCTCCAACGGAGCCCATCACCATGGATGACGTCATCATCATCGGCGGCAGCTTTGCCGGTCTCGCCGGCGCCCTGCAGCTCGGCCGTGCCCGCCGCAAGGTCATCGTTCTAGATACGGGCCTGCCGCGCAACCGCTTCGCCGGCCACTCGCATGGTCTGCTCGGCCACGATCACAAGCCACCATTGGACATCCTGGCCGAGGCGCGGCAGCAATTGGCGCGTTATCCCACGGTCAGGCTGGTCAATGCCCGGGCCGACAGCATCTCTGGCAACATCGACAAATTCTCCGTCCTCACTGGCGATGGCGAAAGCCTTGGGGCGCGCCGCCTGGTCCTGAGCTATGGCATCGTGGACCAGATGCCTGACGTTCCGGGCTTTGCCGAAAGCTGGGGGACGTCCATCGTGCCCTGCCCCTATTGCGACGGCTTTGAAGTCGCCGGCCAGCATTGGGGCCTCGTCTGGTCCGGCCCGCAGTCGCACAATCAGGCCAGGCTGTTCCTCGATTGGACCGACAAGTTGACGCTCTTCGCCGATGGTCACGACATTCCGCCTGATATCCAGGCCGATCTGGCGCGCCGCAACATAGCTGTCGTCGATGGCCGGATCACCGAGATCGCCCATCACAAGGGCCATATCGCCACCGTCAATCTCGATACCGGCCGCAATGTCGCGGTTGACATCCTGTTCGCCCATCCGCGCAACAAGCCCTCCGCAAGCCTGCATGAATCATTGGGCCTCGCCACGATCGATACGCCCTCGGGCATCGCCCTCAAGGTCGACGAGCGCCGCCAAACCAGCATGCCCGGCATCTACGCCGCCGGCGACCTCACCACGCCCTTCTTGCCCTCGGTCACCCAGGCATCATCGCAGGGCGCGATGGCGGGTATCTTCGCCCAGCAGTCGATGCTGGTTTGAGAGCACAGATTGGAGATGAGCATGGCCGTCGAACCGGACAGCGCGGGTGTGCGCTTCCCTCCGCCCTTCGTCTATCTGGGAGCGCTGCTGTTGGGGCTGGCGGCGGAGCGGTTCGTCACCCAGCGCTCTTTCGGCATCGACTGGCGGTTGCTGGTCGCGACGGGCGCGCTGCTGTTCGTTGCCGGCGCGGCGATGATGCTTGCAGCGGCGGGGCTGTTCCGGCGGCTGGGCACCAACGTTCCGCCGTCGCAGCCAACGACCCTCATCGCAACCACCGGTCCTTATCGGTGGACCCGCAACCCCATGTATCTCGGCATGGCGCTTATCTATGCCGGCCTTGCGATCGGCTTCGACGGGCCGATCGCCTTCGCCTTGCTCCCGTTGGTGCTGATCGCGATCCAGACGCAGGTGATCGCCCGCGAGGAGCGCTATCTCGAAGCGAAGTTCGGCGACGACTACCGCCGCTACAAGGCCGAGGTTCGCCGCTGGCTCTGACTATTGCGCCGCTGCCGCCTGCGTGGCCGCCCGTCAGCCAGCTTTCCCGACAGATCGCCGTCGTTACCCGGAGCAGCTTTCAGTATCTGGAAAGTATCCATCAGTCTTGCAGAGCCGTCGGCTATCCAACAACAGGGGGCATCAATGGTCTACAGTCTAATTGTCAAAAAAGAGATCCGCAGGAGCTTCGATCATGTCAACAACCAGCGTTGGGATGATGCTGCAAAGGGCCTAACACCAAACGCGTATCACTGGGTTGCCGGAGATCATGCGTTGGGGGGTGAGCGACATGGAAAGCAATCGGTGAAGCAGTGGTTCGAGCGCATGGGCCGTGTTTTCCCGAAGCTTCACATAGATATTGAGCAGGTCGAGGTGACGGGTTGGCCATGGAATACCACAGTGTTCGTCAAGTGGCGGGCCAACGCGAGGCTACTTGACGGCCAAAGCCTGTATGTGAACAGGGGCGTCCACGTCTTCAAGTTGCGATGGGGCAAGGTTTATTCGATTGAGGAATACTTCGACTCGCAGGCTGCAGAACGAAGCCTCGCTATCCAAGCTCGTGCCGGTTTGGATGAAGCTGCGGCTGGACCAATCGTGAGCTGACGCGGATCATTCGTGTGATCCCGCCATCAGCTTGGCGTTGGTGTTGGCGAGGGTTGGGGAGTGGTGGGTAGAGGATTTGGCTGCTGCTGAAGCGGGCCGGGAAGCGGATCGCCACCGTGCGGAATGCAAGTCCCGATGTTGCTGACTTGGATGTCGCGTGCCTTGGTAATCCCTGCGCCGTTCGAAACTGAGTGCCGCCGATCTGTCCCAAGCCTCGAATGCGTCCGCGTAATGCCTCCGCATCTGCGCCTCCGCGGACAGGCAGTCCGCGAATTTCTCGAATACCAGATCGGTGTTGACTGTTTCTAGGTAGCTTTTTGTTGAGTTCACTGGTGCGCTACCGGCCGCAAATTTGGCAAAATGCGCCGTGCGCGGCGATGAACAAGGCGACGGCCGACCGGCAATAGGAATCGATTTCGTTGTCGTCCTCTGCTCTCGCCTGACCGAAGCGTGCGATCATCAGGAGATCGGATCCTTTGAAAAGCGCGGCAAACAAGCGGGCGGACCGGAGAGGATCGGGCACGTTCAGAAGCGCCTTCGCGTGCAACCGACGCAACAGGGCCTCGATTTGGGCGATGACATGGCCGGGGCCGGCTTCGTAATGGAGCTTGCTTAACGAGTTTTGATTCGTCCTGTTGGCCATGACCATGGCTTCGACACTGCGGACGTCTGATCTCAACAGCGTGCGAAGCAGGGATGATCCCACCGCCATGAGCTGATCTTCGACCGAACCGTCGACGCCTTCAAGAAGGGCCTGTGGTGCAAACGACTGATGGCAGCCGGCCGCGATGGCCGCGCCGAACAGCGCCTCCTTGTTCTCGAAGTGCCTGTAGATGCTGAGCTTGGATATCTTCGCCCGCTGGGCGACCTTGTCCAATGTCGTCGCCTGAAAACCCAATTCCACAAAGAGTTCGCTCGCGGCGTCGACGATCGTTTGGCCAAGCGCTTCGTTGGCGGGCCGGCCGCGCCGGCCCTGTCTGTTTTCGGTCACGACAATTCCAGTACTTGACAGTATTCTAATTCTTGCATTACGATACCATATAGTATCTGAAATGTGCAAGCCAATTGGTAGGTTCCAACTTGTCCTCCAAATCAAGTTTCCCCGCGCCGCCCGGCGATCTCGAATGCGGCGTTGTCCGGCCGGTCAACACAGTGATGGGCGACTTTCTCGTCGATGCCGAAGCCCGGCTCGCTGCCCGTCTCAAGCGCGTATCGTCTGACGATATTGCGCCGACCTAAGGCACGAGGGATCCCATGCAACGACGGACCCTGCTGAAGCTGGCCGCGCTTTCCACCATCGGCCTCGCGCGCGCTCAGGCCACCGCCAAGCCCAACGCGTCCCCCTCCATCCCCAACACGGAGCCCATCACCATGGATGACGTCATCATCATCGGCGGCAGCTTTGCCGGTCTCGCCGGCGCCCTGCAGCTCGGCCGTGCCCGCCGCAAGGTCACCGTTCTCGATACCGGCCTGCCGCGCAACCGCTTCGC
>NZ_JALBHA010000441.1:0-5539 GCF_023006445.1 Bradyrhizobium sp. SHOUNA76 | reverse complement strand
AGCGAGCCGACATTGCCGGCGATCGCCTGCCCGGTCGGCGTGGGCACGAGATAAAGGTTGGCCCCCGGCCGCAGCGCCCGATACTCGATCGCCAGCACCAGGCCGCGCAGGCCGCGGCGGCCGTAGATCTCGGAGATCTCCGAGGTCTCGGCATTGACCGTCTGCGTGATTTCCTCGGTGATCAGCCGTCGCGTATTCCAGGCGAAATAGGCCAGCAGCGAGGCCGCGAACATCGCGAACAACAGCAGATAGACCAGCGTCAGCCGGAACGCCGTGGTGCGGACGAGTTTACCGAATGCCGTCACGGATCATGTATCCCGCGCCGCGGATGGTGTGCAGCAGCGGCCGCTCGAAGCCCTTGTCGATCTTGGAGCGCAGCCGCGAGATGTGCACGTCGATCACGTTGGTCTGCGGATCGAAATGATAGTCCCAGACGTTCTCCAGGAGCATGGTGCGCGTCACCACCTGGCCGGCATGCTTCATGAGATATTCGAGCAGGCGAAATTCGCGCGGCTGCAGCGTCAGCTCGTCCTTGCCGCGGGCGACGCGGTGCGAGAGCCGGTCGAGCTCGAGATCGCCGACGCGATAAAGCGTGTCCTCCGCCGGTCCGCCGCGGCGGCGCGACAGCACCTCGACCCGGGCCAGGAGCTCGGCGAAGGAATAGGGTTTTGGCAGATAGTCGTCGCCGCCGGCACGCAGGCCCTTGATGCGGTCGTCGACCTGCCCGAGCGCGGAGAGAATCAGCACCGGCGCCGTGTTGCCCTTGTCGCGCAGCGCGCCGATCAGCGACAGGCCGTCGCGCTTGGGCAGCATGCGATCGACCACCAGCACGTCATAATCGCCGTTCTCGGCCATGGCGAGGCCCTCCTCGCCGTCGGCGGCGTGATCGGCAATGTGTCCGACTTCGCGCAACGCCTTCACGAGGTAGTCGGCGGATTCGCGGTCGTCTTCGATGATGAGGAGGCGCATCGTGCGTTCGGCGGCGGTCAAGGAGGTCAACCTTCTCTAAACATGGCGCGAGCGGCAATCGCATGCAAGCCGAGGGGGAGACTCTGGCATCGAGAAAAAGGCGGGCGGCGAAGCTGGGGGGACTCCACCGCCCTAGGCCTTCCGACGGAGGGGGGCGTAATTCCACCGGAAGGTAGACTGGGGAAGCGAAAATTACGCTGCTTCCCCGAAGGGCGCCGGCGGCGGGGGCGACTGATGCCGACGACACCCTTCATCTCAAAAGCCTCCTGAGGCCTACCCCTTGGCGATGGGCACGGCGACGAAGCGCGACTGGCCGCCGCTCTTCACGCGCATCAAGACGCTGTTCTTGTTGTCGGTCCGCGCCGTATTGATGGCATCGCGGACTTCGCCGGCGGTAGCGACGCTCTTGCCGCCGACTTCGAGAATCACGTCGCCTTCCTTGAAGCCGCGTTCGGCCGCGGCGCTCTTCGGATCGACTTCGGTGACCACGACGCCTTCCTTGCCGGCGCCGGCCACGGTATTGGCGGGCGCGACGGTCATGCCGAGCTTGGGCACGTCGGTGCCCTTGCTCGCACCCTTGCCGCTGTCAGTGTCGGTGTCGGCCTTGGCTTCCACCGTGTTCGGCAACTGGCCGAGCGTGAGGTTGATGACCTTGTCCTGGCCCTTGTGCAGCACGTTGAGCTTCACGGTCGCGCCGGGCGCCATGCCGCCGATGGTGCGGGCAAGCTCTCGGGCGTCCTTGACGGATTCGCCGTTCACCGACGTGATCACGTCGCCGGACTCGATGCCCGCCTTCGCGGCCGGACCGTTGGCTTGCGGCTCCGCCACCAGCGCGCCTTCGGCCTTCTTCATGCCGAGGCTGTCGGCGATGTCGGACGTGACGGGTTGAATCTGCACGCCGATCCAGCCGCGGCTGACCGAGCCCTTGTCCTTGAGCTGGGCGACCACGCTCTTCACGGTGCTCGCCGGAATCGAGAACGCGATGCCTACGCTGCCGCCGGAGGGCGAGTAGATCGCGGTGTTGACGCCCATCACCTCTCCGTTGGTATCGAAGGCCGGACCGCCGGAATTGCCCTTGTTCACGGGCGCGTCGATCTGGATGAAATCGTCATAGGGGCCATTGCCGATGTCGCGGCCGCTCGCCGAAACGATGCCCGCGGTCACGGTGCCGCCGAGGCCGAAGGGATTGCCGACCGCGAGCACCCAGTCGCCGATCCGCGGTTTGCTGTCGGCGAGCTTGGCGAACGGGAAGCTCGAGCTGCCCTCGACCTTGATCAAAGCGAGGTCGGTGCGCTGGTCGGTACCGATCACCTTGGCGGTGTAGGTCTTGCCGTCGTCGGTGGTGACCTCGACCTTGTCGGCTCCGTCGACCACGTGGTTGTTGGTCACGGCGAAACCGTCGGCCGAGATGAAGAAGCCGGAGCCCTGACCCTGCACGACGCGGCCGCGGCCGCCGCCCTTCAGACCGGGGATGCCGTCCGGACCGCCGAAGCGGCGGAAGAAGCGCTCCATCGGCGAGCCCGGCTGGAACGGCGAGGAGGAATCGTCGCCGTCGTCGTTGCTCGCGGTCTTCTCCTTCATGTTGACCTTCACCGAGATCACCGACGGCTTCACGCGCTCGACGATGTCGGCGAATCCGATCGGACGCTCGACCTTCCGGACCTCGTTGTTGACCTGCGCATGCGCCGGGCTCGAGAACAGGTCGGCCGGCGCGGTCGACGGGCTAAACCCATAGACGGCCGCGCCGAGACCGGCGACGACCGAGGCCATCAGCGCGAACTTGCGCGCGGAGAAGACCGAGCGGGTCTGCCGGTAGGACGGAAGGTTCGAAAGGTCGGGACGGTCGGTCATGCAGAGATCTCCAGGGGCCTTGAAATCCATTTGGTGCCTGAGGGTGGCGCCTTACGGACCTGAAGATGGGGGCTCCCGCCTTACCGCGCGCTGGCGAGGGGGTTAAACTTTTGTAATGAAGGGACGGAGCGGATGCGGCAGTTCAGCGCAGGCCGAAAATCGTGGCCTTACAGGAACTTAATCGAGTTCCCGCAACAGCGTGCAAGCGCGATTTTCTTGCACGCTCAGCTCGCCCTGACGCTGACGATGAACTCGTCGACCTCGCGCTTCAAGGTTTCGGCTTGCTGCGACAGGTCGACCGCGGAATCCCTGGCCTCAGCGGCCATGCGGCCGGTCTCCGCGGAGGTCGAGGTGATCTGGACGATATGGTTGGAGACGTCGAGGGTTCCGCGCGCGGCGTCCTGGGCGCTGCGCGTGATCTCCTGCGTGGCGTTGCGCTGCTGGGCTGTGTCGACCTCGATGCCGGACATGACGGACGAGATCTCCGACAGCGTCCTGGAAATGCCGTCGATCGCGCCGCGCGTCTGTGCGGTGATGCCTTGAATGCTGGCGACATGGGAGGTGATCTCCTCGGTCGCCTTGCTGGTCTGATGCGCCAGATTCTTCACCTCGGAGGCGACCACGGCAAACCCCTTGCCGGCCTCCCCTGCCCGTGCCGCCTCGATGGTGGCGTTCAGCGCCAGGAGATTGGTCTGCGAAGCGATCGCCTGCACGAGCTGCACGACCTCGCCGATCTTGTCTGCTGCGTCCGACAGCGTGTGGATGGTGTCACGACTCTTCTCCGCCTGCTCCGCCGCGCCCTCGGCGCGCTGGGTCGCGTCCGTGACGCGGCGGCTGATGGTGCCGATCGAATTCGTCATCTCCCCGGCAGAACCTGCGACGGTCTGCACGCTGGCGCTGGCTTGGCTCGCGGCGCTCGCGACCGCATTGGCCTTGGTGCTGGTGTCGTTGGCCGTCCGCGACAGCGTCTCGGCGTTGCTCTTCAGATGCACGGCCGATGACGCCACGCTGTCGACGACGCTGGCGACGAGATCGTTGAAGCGCTTGATCCGGTCGTCCAGGAATTTCGACCGCTCGGCTTGGTGCTGCGCTTGACGCAGCTGCCGTTCGGTGAGGTGGCGCCGCTCGAGGCCGTTGGTCTTGAACACCTCCAGCGCACCGGCGAGCAGGCCGATCTCGTTGGTGCGGCCGAGGCCCGGCACGGGCGTCTCGAATTTCTGGTCGGCGACCTCGCGCATGGCATGCACGATCGCCGCCAGGGGACTGAGGATGCCGTTGCGGACGGCGAACCAGGTGGTGAGGCAGATCGCGACGGCGACGATGGCAATCACGCCGCAGGCGATCAGGAAGAAGGAGAACGCGGCTTGCGCCTGCTGATAGATCTGCATGGCATGATCGCGCGCGGGGCCGCTCAGCGCGGCGAAGTCCGAGGACAGGCTGGTGATCTCGTTGTTGAGATAGAGCACCGCAATGAATCCAGTGCCGCCGCCGATGCCCAGCAGGAACAATAATGCAGCGACCACGGCGCCGACCAGGAAGCGGATCGTCAGATTGCTGTTCGCGAACATCGGGGACTCAGAGTCTGGAATCGAATTTCGCGACAAGGTTCCAGACAAAGGTCAATATAGCATGAAGCACGCGCTAGCGGCCCGCGGCCTACGTAACGTTACGTAACCAGGACGACTTCACCTCGCTAGGAAGATTTGGCTTCGTCCGACATCAACGCAGCAAGCTGCGCCTTCTCGTCGGGCGAGAGCGGCGGTGCTGGTACATCTGCACCGCTTCGCGCGCGACGCCGGATTTGCAGCCACAGCGCCAGGCCGCCCCCGATCAGCAGCAGCGGCCCGAGCAGCCACAGCAGCAGGTTCTGACGCTCGAAGCGTGGTTTCAGCAGCACGAACTCGCCGTAGCGCGCGACCAGAAAGTCGAGCACCTGCGAGTTGCTGTCGCCTGCGCCGATGCGCTCGCGCACCAAGAGCCGCAGATCGCGCGCCAGCGGCGCATCGGAATCGTCGATCGACTGGTTCTGGCAAACCATGCAGCGCAGCTCGCGCGACAGCTCGCGTGCACGGGCTTCCTTGGCGGGGTCCGACATGATCTCGTCGGGCTGCACCGCGTGCGCCGCAGGCAAAGCCAGCAGCATCAGCAGGGCGAACGCGGCCATCATCCGGCGCATCGGATCACTCCGCCGGCTGAAGGCGCTGCTTGGCCCGCGCCGGTTTCGGCGCGCCGACCCGCAGGCGCCGGTCGGACAGCGACAGCACCCCGCCGAACGCCATCAGCACCGGCCCCCACCAGATCAGGAGCACCAGCGGCTTGTGATAAATGCGCACGGCGATGGCGCCCTCGGCGGTGGCATCGCCAAGCGAAATGTAGAGCTGGCTCGCGCCGCGCGTCAGCAGCGCGGCCTCGGTGGTCGACGAGCCGCGGGTGGTGAAGCTGCGCTTGGAGGGCGTCATGACGCTGAGGGTCTCGCCATCACGGCTGACGTTGAACTCGGCGATCATCTCGCGGTAGTTCGGGCCCTGACGCTGAAGCAACCCGTCGAGCTTCACGTCGAAGCCGGCGATGTGGGCGACGTCGTTCTGCTTCATCGTCGCGATATGTTCGCTGTTCCAGGTGGTCTCGCAGACGATTCCGATCAGCGCCACGCCGAGGCCGGCATGCGCAAACGCCGTGCCCCAGGCCGAACGCGGCAGGCCGCGCGCCCGGTGCAGCA
>NZ_JALBHA010000440.1:0-5549 GCF_023006445.1 Bradyrhizobium sp. SHOUNA76 | reverse complement strand
CGACGATCTTGTAGCAGATGTCCATCGCGAACCCGACGGGCTTCTGGTTGTCATCGAGATAGGAGAACGGGATCGAGGAGTCGCGAAAGCCCAGCGTGATGGCGCCGGTGTACTTGATGTTCTTCAGCGTTCCCGTGAGTTCCTGGGCCATCGCCGGCCCGGCGGACAACGCGCCAGCAAGCAGACAGAAGCTGATCCGACGGTATTTCACGAAATTCTCCCTCTTTTGGTTATTGACTGACGATACTTCAGCGACTCGATCTCGAAGGCCTGGCAGGCGATTTGACCGGTCCTTTCGCAGCCTGCCCCGCACGCCCGTCTGCGGCATGGACCGCATTATTCCTGCACAACTCGGACCAAAAGAGATTTAGCGAGCGCTGGCTATTCGTCCGGTCCTTGAATGCGACTAAAGATAGCGGCAACGCCCATTTGTTGCCCCCGATGGCCGCCAATCCCTTGTGGCCATGCGCCGCGGCGGTGCCTTCCGTAAGCCAGGCGACGCCGCGGCCGGCCAGCGCCATCTCGCATAGCACATCGGACATGTCGCTTTCGATCACCCGCTGGCCGGCGATCGGGGCATTCTCCAGGATGAGATCGACCAGGCGCGCGAAATAGACACCGGGCGAATACATCAGCAGCGGCACCGGATGCGACGCCTTGCCCGGCAGCGATATGCCTCCCTTGGCGGCCAGCGCCTCGCTGACATAGGGCCGCAAATACTCGGTGCCGAGGCTCACGCGCTCGTAGCGGTCCGGATCGAGATGGATCGGCTGCTGAGCGTGGTGATAGCAGATCATCAGGTCCGCGTTGCCCGACACCAGCGAGGTGACAAGATCATGGATGTTGCCGACCACGACCGAACAGCTCATGCGCCGCTCGGCGGACCAGGCTTGCCACCACTGCGGCAGCTGCGCCGTCGCCATGGCGAACGGCAGTGCGATCCTGATGTGCTCATGCGAGCGCAGCGGCTTGCCGCCAAGCTCGTCGCGGCTGTCTAGCATCTGCCGCAGCAATTCGCCGGCATGCTCGCGAAAGCGCTCGCCTTGCGGCGTCAATTGCGTCGGATAGACGCTGCGATCGATCAGATCGAAGCCGAGCCAGGCCTCCAGCGACTTGATGCGGCGGCTGAACGCCGCCTGCGACGTGTTGCGCCGCTCGGCCGCACGGGTGAAGTTGCCGGTCTCGGCCACCATCAGAAAATCCTGCAGCCAGCGCAGTTCCATCACGCGACCTGTCTTGATGCCGGACGCTGCGGCAGGTTCCCCGCGATACCCTGCTCCCGACGGCGCGGGACGGCGTGCGTCGACCGGCATTGCTTGCTGCCACGGTATTGGTTGCCCCATGGCGCGCAACCTAGCGAAGCGGCATATGGCCCGACCAATGCAAGCTTTGCATCAGGGCCTTCCGGCGCCGATTCCCGCCCAATTTCCTTCAAATCCCAGCCTTTCATGCGCCGATCCGCATTCGCCCGATGCCGCCCGACCGCTCCAGCGTGCTACGGCGGGGCCCATCATGCAAGTTTTGCATGATGCAGACATGGCATCGCCGGCGGCGATCACGCCGCCCTAGGTTGGCGGCCGCAACGCCACTCCTCGTCCCGATCGGCTCTGTTGCCGCATCGGGCGACAGTCCAGAATGAGTCCTTACATGAAAATCTGTGTGCTCGGCGCCGGCGTCATCGGACTGACGACGGCATGGTGCCTCAGCGAGGCCGGACATGACGTGATCATCGTCGACCGCCATGCCGAGACCGGCGCCGACGCCAGCGCCGCCAACGGCGGCCAGCTGTCCTATGCCTTCGTGACCCCGCTGGCATCGCCTGCGACACTGTTGAAGCTGCCCTCGCTGCTGGTCGCCAGAGACTCGCCGATGCGTATTCGCCCCGGCCTCGATCCGCATCTGATATCCTGGGGCGTTCGCTTCCTGCTCGCCTGCCGCTCGGCCGCCGTGCGCGACACCGTTGCCGCGCAGCTCGCGCTTGCCGCCATCAGCCGGGACGAATTGACGCGCCTGTCGCAGACGCTCGATCTCGCGTTTGGATTGCGAACCGCCGGCAAGCTGGTGCTGTTCCGTTCGCCCAGCGAATTCGACGCCGCGCGAAGCGCCGTCACCGGCAAGGCCGGCGCTGATAATGCGCAGCAGGTGCTCACGCCGGCCGAGTGCCTCGCACTGGAGCCCGCGCTCAAGCTCGGAGCACGCGAACTCGCCGGCGGCATTTTCACCGCCTCCGAACAGGTCGGCGATTGCGCCGCGTTCTGCGCCGCGCTTGCCGACCGGCTGACACAGCGAAACAATGTCGAGTGGCTGCTCGACACGCCTGTGACCGGACCGGTCCGGTCCGGCGGCCGTCTTGTTGGCGTGGACACCGTTAAGGGACGCGTGCAAGCCGACCGCTTCGTTCTCTGCATGGGAGCATCCTCGAGCGCCTTTGCAAGAGCTTGCGGATTCTACCTGCCGATCTACCCGGTCAAGGGCTACAGCATCACGCTGCAGCCCGCGGGCGAAGTCAGCGCGCTTCGCCACAGCGTCACCGACTTCGAACGCAAGCTGGTGTTCGCGCCGCTCGCGCGCGACGAAGGCACGGCGATCCGGGTTGCCGGGATCGCCGATCTCGACGGCAACGATGCAAGCCTCGATCCGGGCCGTCTCGACATCCTGCGCCGCGCGGCGGCGAAAATGCTGGGGATGGCGACTGACGGCGACGTCGAGCCATGGTGCGGTCTACGCCCAATGACGCCCGATAGCCGGCCGATCATCGGGTGGTCGCCGCTCTCCGGGCTGTTCATCAATTCGGGCCACGGCATGCTCGGCTGGACGCTGGCCTGCGGCAGCGCCCGCCTCACCGCTGACCTGATCGACGGCAGGCCGGCGGCGATTGAAGCCGGCGCGTTTGCGGTGCGGCGCGCGGCGTGACGGTTCTGTCAGGTACGTTTCCCTTTCTCGCCGAGATCCCAGAACAAGGTCCGCCATAAGCGCAAGGGTCGGCTTTGTTGGCGAGGAAGAGCTTTTTGGGTGCCCGGGAGATGCGCCTCCAATGCAAAGCTTGCATTGGATGGCCGGGAGAACGCGAACTAGCCTGCTGCTCGCATGACGGAGACTTTTCAGATGAAATGCCTGCCTGCCCTTCTTGCCGCCATTTGCTTTGGTCTCGTCCCGACTGCCCCTGCCATCGCCGCCGGCACGGCCGATCTCCTCATCAGCGGAGGAACGATCTACACCGGCGCCGACGAGGCTCCGTTCGTCGGCGACGTCGCGGTGAGCGGCGACAGGATCGTCTATGTCGGCCCGCATGCCGGCGCGCCGGCGGCAAAGGCCAGCATCGACGCACAGGGCATGATCGTCGCGCCCGGGTTCATCGACGTCCACACCCATCCCGAAAGCTATATCCGATCGGGCGATGCGGCCAAGCGGCTGAACGCGCCATGGCTGATGCAGGGCGTTTCGACCATCTTCATCGGCGTCGACGGCAGGGGTACGCCCAACGTCGCGGCCGATCAGGCCGAGCTCGAGGCGCAAAAGGTCGGCACCAACATCGTCAGCTATGTCGGGTTCGGTGCGGTCCGCGAGGCGGTGCTGGGCCATGATGCCCGCGCGCCTTCGCCTGATGAACTGGAACGCATGAAGGCGCTGGTTGCCAAAGCGATGTGCGAAGGCGCCATCGGCCTTTCCGCCGGGCTGTTCTACGCTCCGCAGAGTTTTGCCAGGACCGAGGAAGTGGTGGCGGTGGCGAAGGAAGCCGCGCGCCGCGGCGGCATCTACGACACCCACCAGCGCGACGAGAGCTCGTATTCCATTGGTCTGATGAACTCCGCGAAGGAGGTGCTCCAGATTGGCCGTGAGGCGGAGATACCGGTGCATTTTGCGCATCTGAAGGCGCTCGGCGTCGACCTGCAGGGCCAAGTGCCGGAAGTGATCCGCCTGATCGAGGCGGCGCGCGCGGCGGGCCAGAAGGTGACGGCGGATCAATATCCGTGGCTGGCGTCGAGCACGAGCCTCGATGCGGCGCTGGTGCCGCGCTGGGCGGTCGATGGCGGCTATGCGGCGATGATCAAACGTTTCGATGATGCGGCACAGATGGCGAAAATCCGCGACGAGATGATGGAGAATTTGCGACGCCGCGGCGGCGCGGACTCGATCCTGCTGACCAGCGTCGATCGGGAATGGACGGGAAAGCGGCTGTCAGAAATGGCCGAGGCGTGGAAGGTCGAGCCGGTCGACGCCGCGGTGCGCATCCTGCGCGCCAACCCGCGCGACTCGATCGCTTCCTTCAACATGATCGACAGCGATGTCGACCTCGTGATGAAGCAGCCATGGGTCGTCACCGGCTCCGACGGCACCGACGGCCATCCCCGGCAATTCGCCACCTTTCCGCGCAAATACGCCGTCTACGTCAGGGAGCGCAAGGTCATCGATTTGAAGACGTTCATCCGGCAGTCCACCGGGCTGTCGGCCGACATCTTCAAGCTCGACCGCCGCGGCTATCTGCGGCCGGACTATTTCGCCGATGTCGTGGTGTTCGACCCGGCCCGCTACGCGCCGAAGGCGGACTATGTGCGCCCGCGCGAGCTGACCGTCGGCGTGCACACGCTATTGGTCAACGGCGCGCCGACGATACAGGACGGCCAACTGACGACGGCGGCCAGCGGCCGCGCGCTCAAGCGCACGCCGGCGCCGGGGACTTGTCCGTAGAGATCGCCCGAGGGCCTTTCAAATGACGACCTGATTATGAACGTTGTATCAAAGGAGCGCGCCCCAACAGAGGTACCGGTCGCTGCGCGCCACCCCTGATCATCACCGAGGAACAGATCGCCGATATCTTTGCTGCCATCGGCCGTGCATTGAACAGCATCAGCTGACGGCCTCTCAAAGTGCCGCCACCGTTGCAAGGCCGTGCTCCGCGGCCTCGAGCGCAGCGGCGATGTCGGTCTCGGTATGAACGGCGCAGAGGAACATGTTGTGCTTGGGATGGAAGTAGGCTCCCCTTGCAAGCATCCCGCTGCAGAAGGCTGAACCCTTCCGGTAGTCCGGGTCTCCTTCAAATAAAAGGGTCGAGTGCCGGCGGCCCTCGGCAGCAGCTCCGGCAGTACGAAGAACCACAGGAACAGCTGCACCAGCAGCGGCATGTTGCAGAAGAATTCGACGTAACAGAAGCCGAACCAGTTGGCGCCTTTCGACAGCAGCGTGCGCATCACCCCGACGATCAAGCCCGTGATGAGCGCCCCGCGCGAACGCGCCAGTCTTGGTTGTGCCGGCGCCCATGCAAATGTCCGGCCACCCCTGTGTCAAGAGTGGCCGGACATGATCCCGATCGAAAGATCGAGGCTGTATCTTACTTGTAGTCGTCCGGATTGGGCGAATCCGTCGGCTTGGCGAACTCGTTCTTCAGCTCGGCCGAGATCGGGGTGTTGAGGTTCAGCCCCTTCGGCGGGATCTTTTGGGTGAACCACTTGTCGTAGATCTTCTGCGCCTCGCCGGAGGTGTAGAGCGCCGCGGTCGCGGCATCGACGACCTTCTTGAAGGCGGCGTCGTCCTTGCGCAGCATGATGCCG
>NZ_JALBHA010000043.1:0-25617 GCF_023006445.1 Bradyrhizobium sp. SHOUNA76 | reverse complement strand
CCCCCGTTGCGATCGAGGCCGCGCGGGCGATGATGGCCGAGGTGCCCGAGGCCGTCGTCGGCATCGGCACCATCCTCAACCCCGCCGACTTCACCCGTGTCGAGAAGCTCGGCGTCGCGTTCGGCATCAGCCCGGGCCTGACCCCCGACCTCCTGAAGGCCGCAGCGCACAGCTCCTTGCCGTTCGCGCCGGGCATCGCGACGGCGTCCGAGCTGATGATGGCGCTGTCCTACGGCCTCGACGTCGCAAAGTTCTTTCCGGCCGAGCAGGCCGGCGGCATCAAGGGCCTGCGTGCGCTCGCGGGGCCGTTCCCGAACGTGCGGTTCTGCCCGACCGGCGGGGTTGGCGAGGCCAATGCGGCGAGCTGGCTTGCCGAGCCCAACGTGGTCGCAGTCGGCGGCTCCTGGCTGTGCCCGACGGCGGAGATCCGGGCCGGGAACTGGGCCGGCATAACTGCCATCTGCCAGCGGACCCTCAAGGCCCTGAAAGCCGCGTGAAGTCTTGCCATCCCTAGGCTAAGACTTAGCTCAGGATAAGACTCCAGGGAGAAAAGACCATGACCGCCAGCATCGTCGGATGGGCGCATACGCCGTTCGGCAAGTTCGACACCGAAACCGTCGAAAGTCTCGTCACCCGCGTTGCCAATGAGGCGCTGGCCGATGCCGGCATTTCGGCCGGCGATGTCGACGAGATCGTGCTCGGCCATTTCAACGCCGGCTTCTCGCCGCAGGATTTTACCGCCTCCCTGGTGCTCCAGGCCGACCCGAAGCTGCGCTTCAAGCCGGCCACCCGGGTCGAGAACGCCTGCGCCACCGGCTCGGCCGCCGTTCACCAGGGCCTGCGCGCGATTGCCGCAGGTGCCGCCAAGATCGTGCTGGTCGTCGGCGTCGAGCAGATGACGCGCACCCCTAGCGCGGAGATCGGCAAGAACCTGCTCAAGGCGTCCTATCTGCCGGAGGACGGCGACACCGTCGGCGGTTTTGCCGGTGTGTTCGGCAAGATCGCCAGCTCCTATTTCCAGAAATACGGCGACCAGTCCGATGCGCTGGCGCTGATCGCGGCCAAGAACCACAAGAACGGCGTCGCCAATCCCTTCGCCCAGATGCGCAAGGATTTTGGCTTCGACTTCTGCCGCGCCGAAAGCGAGAAGAACCCTTACGTCGCCGGTCCCTTGAAGCGCACCGACTGCTCGCTGGTCTCCGACGGCGCTGCCGCGCTGGTTTTGGCCGATGCCGAGACCGCCAGGGCCATGACCAAGTCGATCGGCTTCCGCGCCACCGCGCACGCCCAGGACTTCCTGCCGATGTCCAAGCGCGACATCCTGCAGTTCGAGGGCTGCACGGTCGCCTGGCAGCGCGCGCTGGAAAAGGCGGGCGTGACCCTGTCCGATCTCTCCTTCGTCGAGACCCATGATTGCTTCACCGTCGCCGAGCTGATCGAGTACGAAGCGATGGGCCTGACGCCGAAGGGCCAGGGCGCCCGCGCCATCAAGGAAGGCTGGACGCTGAAGGACGGCAAGCTGCCGGTCAATGTGTCCGGCGGCCTGAAGGCCAAGGGTCATCCGGTCGGCGCCACCGGCGTCTCCATGCATGTGATGACCGCGATGCAGCTCGCGGGGCAGGCGCCCGAGGGCATGCAGCTGAAGAATGCCAAGCTCGGCGGCATCTTCAACATGGGCGGCGCCGCGGTGGCGAACTACGTCTCCGTGCTGGAGCCGCTGAAGTAGGCTTAGTCCTGTAGGTGGGCAAAGGCGCCATGCGCCGGGCCCACCTTCCTCCTTGCGCTAGATCATGGTGGGCGCGCTTCGCTTTGCCCACCTTACGCTCCTGATTGATTTGCGGGAAATGCATCATGAGCACTGACTACGAAACTTCACTGTCAATGGACGCACTCAACGATCGCATCGCGATCCTCGAGGACAATATCCGCCAGCTCATCGAGCAGGCTGCGGCCGCCTCGGGCGAGCAGAACGAGTCGCGTATCGCCGACCGCATCACCCAGCAGAACGACGAGCTCGACCGGCTCCTCAAGATCCGCGAATCCCGCCAGAAGAAATAGCGGCCGATATCCGCCGCGCGGCGCATGCGGCCATACGCCGGCCGCCCTTGTGCGCGCGGCCTCGCTGCCGTTAGCTGGACCGAAATGGCAAGGCCGTGCCTTGGCCCTTGCGCAATCGGGAGCGAACGATGGGGCCGCTGAAGGGCATCAAGGTCATCGACATGACCACCGTGCTGATGGGGCCCTATGCGACCCAGATGCTCGGCGACTACGGTGCCGATGTCATCAAGGTGGAATCGCTCGACGGCGACGTCACCCGCCTGATCGGCCCGATGCGTCACGCCGGCATGGGCCCGGTATTCCTCAACACCAACCGCAGCAAGCGCTCGATCTGCCTCGATCTGAAAAAGCCTGCTGGCCGGGAGGCCGTGCTGCGGCTTCTGAAGGACGCCGACGTCCTCGTCTACAACGTCCGCCCGCAGGCGATGGGGCGGCTTCAGCTCGGCTACGATGTCGTCTCCGCCATCAATCCGCGTCTGGTCTATGCCGGCGTGTTCGGCTTCGGCCAGGACGGCCCCTATGCGGCAAAGCCCGCCTATGACGACCTGATCCAGGGCGCCACGGCACTGCCGGCGCTGATGGCGCAGACCGGCGACGGCGTGCCGCGCTACGTGCCGAATGCACTGGTCGATCGCATCGTCGGCCTCACCGCCGTCGGGGCGATCTGTGCCAGCCTGGTGCACCGCGATCGCACCGGCCGTGGCCAGCGCGTCGATATCCCGATGTTCGAGACCATGGCCGGCTTCGTCATGGGCGACCATATGGGCGGGCTCACCTATGAGCCGCCGCTCGACAAGGGCGGCTATGCCCGCCACCTGTCGCGGGATCGGAGGCCCTACAAGACCTCGGACGGCTATCTCAGCGTCATCGTCTACAACGACAAGCAGTGGGAGAATTTCTTCAAGGCCACCGCGCGCGATGATCTTCGCGCCGATCCCAAATTCGCGACCTTCGCAGGGCGCGCCGCCAACATCGACGTCGTCTATGCCGAGCTCGCGCGCATCTTCGAGACGCGCTCCACGGCCGAGTGGATCGATCTGCTGACGAAAGCCGACGTGCCGGTCATGCCGATGCACGATCTCGCCTCGATCCTGCACGATGAGCATCTGGAGGCGACGAATTTCTTTCCGGTCGTGGACCATCCGACCGAAGGGCCGATCCGCAGCATGAAGGTGACGGCGACCTGGTCCGAGACGGAGGCCGAGCCCGCGCGGCTGGCGCCGCGGCTCAACGAGCACGGCGCGGAGATTTTGCGCGAGGTTGGCTATTCCGCCGATGAAATCGCCGCCATGGTGCGCGATGGCGTCACGCGCTCGCCGCCGGAGTAGGGGGAGTGATGGCGAAGACTCTCTCATCCGTCATTCCGGGGCGGTCCGGAGGACCGAACCCGGAATCTCGAGATTCCGGGTTCGATGCTGATGCATCGCCCCGGAATGACGAGGAGGAGAGAGCATGAGCTTCATCACCGGCGTCGGCCTCACATCTTTCGGCAAGCATGAAGGATCATCCTCGCTCGACCTGATGAGCAGGGCGGCGCAAGCCGCGCTTGACGATGCCGGGCTGAAGCGTGCCGACATCGACGGCATCCTCTGCGGCTATTCCACCGTCTCGCCCCACATCATGCTGGCGACCGTCTTCGCCGAGCATTTTGGCATCCGCCCGGCTTACGCCCACGCCGTGCAGGTCGGCGGCGCTACGGGCCTTGCGATGGCGATGCTGGCGCATCACCTCGTCGTATCAGGCGTCGCGCGCCACGTGCTGGTCGTCGCCGGCGAGAACCGTCTTACCGGGCAGAGCCGCGACGCCTCGATCCAGGCGTTGGCGCAGGTCGGCCATCCCGACTACGAGGTGCCGCTGGGCCCGACCATTCCCGCCTATTACGGCCTCGTCGCCAGCAGGTACATGCACGAATATGGCGTGACCGAAGACGATCTCGCCGAGTTCGCGGTGCTGATGCGCGCCCACGCCTGCACCCATCCCGGCGCGCAATTCCACGATCCCATCACCGTCGCCGACGTCATGGCCTCGAAGCCGGTGGCGATGCCCCTAAAACTGCTCGACTGCTGCCCGGTGTCCGACGGCGGCGCCGCCGTCGTCATCAGTCGCGAGCGGACCGGGGAGGCGGGCATCCGCATCCGCGGCTGCGCCCAGGCCCACACCCATCAGCATGTCACGGCCGCACCCGCGCTCAGTGAGCTCGGCGCCGAGATTTCCATCGCGCGCGCCAAGCAGGCCACCGGCCTTGCAATCTCCGACGTCCGCTATGCCGCGATCTACGACAGTTTCACCATCACGCTCGCGATGCTGCTGGAAGACCTCGGCCTTGCCGGGCGCGGCGAGGCGGCTGCTCGCGTGCGGTCAGGTCATTTCGGCCGCGACGGCGCGATGCCGCTGAACACCCATGGCGGCCTGCTCAGCTACGGCCATTGCGGCGTCGGCGGCGCCATGGCGCATCTGGTCGAAGCGCATTTGCAGATGACGGGACGGGCAGCCGGCCGCCAGGTGCGCGATGCCTCGATCGCCTTGTTGCACGGCGATGGTGGTGTGCTGTCGTCCCATGTCAGCATGTTCCTGGAGCGGGTGCGATGAGCGGGCGTCTGGCGGACTGGACCAAGGGCGAACAGGCCATCACCTTTCAGACCTGCGCCGCGTGCGGCCATGTGCAGTATTTCCACCGAGCCTTCTGCGCGGCGTGCGGCGCCTCCGATCCGCGCGACCAGCGTGCCAGCGGCAAGGGCAGGGTCTACGCGACCTCGCTGGTCTGCCGCGCCGCCACGCCAGAGACGCGCGCCCACGTGCCCTACAACATCCTGCTGGTCGATTGCGCCGAGGGTTTCCGCATGATGGCCCACGGCGAGAATGACCTTGCCATCGGCGATTCGGTCGTTGCGAGCTTCAAGCCGTTTGCCGGCAGGCTCGTGCCGTTTTTTGCAAAGAGCAAATAGTGGGGATGCTGTAGCCCGGATTGGGCTTCGCTCCATCCGGGCTACTGCCGAGAGCGAGTCGCGGGATCCGTCATTCGGGGGCGGTCCGAAGGACCGAGCCTGGAACGGGATTCTGGGCCTGGCGCTGTGCGAGGCGCCACCCCGGAATGACGAAAACTCTAAAACTCCAGCTAACGCCCGTAGAACAAGATGCTGGCGATGACGAGCATCGCCGTCACCGCCAGCATATGCGCGAGCGCTCCCGAGGCCGCCCCCTTGGTGGCTTCCTTCATGCCTTTTTCTCCCTAGACTTGGGCGTGACTCATCATTGTGCGGCTAGCGCACCCGACGGCCAATTGTTTTACTCGGAACACCCCACTTGCGAGTACTCACCGCGATTTGTCCCCACGCGGCGAATATCGACTGTGTCAGGGTCGATCAGCAATGCGGCGGCAATTTGACTCGATGATGTTGCTCCTGCGTCGGCGCAAGAATAGAGTTTCAGAGAACTCCCGCCGACAACGACAAAAAGCATCAAAAATTCAGGGAAAACTTCAGGAAAATCATGGCCCGCATCAACTACAGCGACCCGTCCAAGGCCTCCGACCGCACCCGCGAAATTCTCGACAAGAATCGCAATGCCAACATCTTCCGCATGATGGCGCACTCCCCAAGCTATTTCGAGCAGTACTGCCGCCTGGGCGGCGCCATCCGCCACAAGGGCGAGCTCGACCCCGTCGTGCGCGAGCTCGCAATCACCCGCACCGGCATTTTGTGCGAGGCGCCGTACGAGATCGTTGCGCACAAGCGCATCGGCAAGAATGTCGGCGTCACCGACGAGCAGAACGAGGCGCTCGCGGACTGGCAGGCGGCGACGTGCTTCAACGAGGTGCAGCGCGCGGCGCTCGCCTTCACAGACGAGATCGTGACGCTGAAGAAGCCGGCGGATGCGACCTTCAAGGCAATCGCAGCGAAGCTGACGCCGGCCGCGCTGGTCGAGCTCCAGCTCTCGGTCGGCTTCTACATCATGACGTCAAAGTTCTTGGAGACATTCGAGATCGACCTGCAGCCCGTGACGGAAGTGGTGGGCTGATTCAAAATCCGCGGCGAGGGACGCTCATGACGATCGACGAATATGCGGCCTGGGCCGCGAGCATTGCGAAGGTCGATGAGCATCCGTCGAACGAGCGGCTGTCCTATCTCGGTCTTGGCCTTGCCGGCGAAGCCGGCGAGGTCGCTGATCACATCAAGAAGCTCCTGCGCGACGACTGGCTCGACAAGGCGGGTCTGGTCGATGAGCTGGGCGATGTCATCTACTACTGGGCCTGCCTCTGTGCCGCGACTGGTCAGCAGCCATCCGAGCTGCTGGAGAAGAGTGCGGCGAAGATCAAGCGGCGCCTGAGCGAGGCGGCGAGCCGGTAGGGAGACGTAGGTTCGGGGCACTGACACCTCGCCGCGTCATGGCCGGGCTTGTCCCGGCCATCCACGCCTTGCCACGGAGCACGGAGAACGTGGGTGCCCGGGCCTTCGCCGCGCCGAAGCGGCTTCGGCCGCGCAGGCGGGACAAGCCCGGGCATGGCGACCTCTTGTGAACGAATCTCAAGCGCTCACGTCGACGTCAGAATATCCACTCTCGCATTCGCGACGATCAGGCGATCGGCCAACAGCTGGGCCAGATTGCGCATGACGCGCTCGCTGGCGCGGGGGTGCTGCTTGCGGAAGCGTTCGAACGCCTTCAGCGGCACTTCGAACGCGGTCGCGGCCATGTCGGCAAAGACGTCGGCCGAGCGCGTCGTCTCCAGCAGCGCCATCTCTCCGAAGGCCATGCCGGCGGTCAGTGTCGCCAGCCGTACGCCGTCGGGCAGCGTGACATGCACCGCACCGCTGCGCAGGAAGAACAAGGATTCGGCGGGATCGCCCGTGGTGATGATCTTGGCGCCGGCCTGAAAGGTTCGGATCGTGCAGATCGAGGCGAGATCCGTCAGCTCTTCCTCGCTCATACCTGATAGCAGCGGCTGCTCGGCAAGCTCGGTGGTCTCGTGAAAGTCGATCGAGCCGCCATAGCGGAAGACGATCTGGTCTTCGGCCCATTCGATCGCGGTGTCGAGCAAATAGAAGTCGCGGACGTTCTTCAGCTCGGCGGTCCATTCCCGCAGGCTGTCCCATTCCTTGGAGGTGCGCCTGACGCCTGACAGCACGACGGTCACGTTCAGCGCCGCGAGCTCCTCGAAGGTTTCGGCGACGAGCCGCGCACCGGCGCGGGTGGTGGAGGTGACGCGGTGCAGGTCGAACACGACGATTTGCGGCCGCGGTCGTCCCGCCAGCCGGCGCGAGACGTAGTCGACGGCCGACAGCGACAGCGTGCCGACCAGCTCGATGACCCGCACCTCCTGCTCATGTGCAGCCAGAATTTCGCGCTCCTGCGGCCGGCGCACGCGGCGTGACGGACTCTTGCCGATATCGTAATCGGCGATGACGGCGTTGCGCGCATCGTCGCTGCGGTTGAGCATGTGCAGATCGTAGTGCGAGGACAGCGCCTCGCAGACCTTGATGCCGCGCACGCTGTTGCCGTGCTTGTCGAGCTTCGGCGAATAGCTGCCGAGGCCGAGGCGGGCAGGGAGCGCGGCCAGAATGCCGCCGCCGACGCCGCTCTTGGCGGGGATACCGATGCGGTAGATCCATTCTCCGGCATAGTCGTACATGCCGGACGACGTCATCACCGAAAGTGTGCGCGAGATCGCGTAAGCGCTCAGCACCTGCTCGCCCGTGACCGGATTGACTCCGCGATTAGCAAGCGTTGCCGCCATCACCGCGGTGTCACGCGCGGTCACCAGCACGGCGCATTGCCGGAAATAGACGTCGAGCACGGCGGCGACGTTGTCCGAGATCACCGCGTTGGTCTTGAGCAGGTAGCCGATGGCGCGGTTGCGGTCGCCGGTCTGGCTTTCGGAGGCATAGACGGCCTCGTCCACGGCAAGGTCGCGCCCGGCAAAGCGGCCGAGCGCGAGGCGGATCTGCTCGAAGGCTTCCGCGCCCTTGCTGTCGTAGATCAGCCCGGTGCAGGCGATTGCGCCGGCATTGACCATCGGATTGAACGGGTGGTTCTCGGAATTGAGCCGGATCGAGTTGAAGGGATCGCCGGAGGGCTCGACGCCGATCGCACTCTCGACCTTGCCTGCGCCCAAAAGGTCCAGCGCCAGCGCGAACACGAACGGCTTCGACATCGACTGGATGGTGAAGGGCACCCTGGAGTCGCCGACCTCGTAGACGTGGCCATCCAGTGTCGCGAGGCTGATGCCAAAATAGGCAGGATTGGCCTTGCTCAGCTCGGGGATGTAGTCGGCAACGTTACCCGAGGTCTCGGCCGAGAATTCGTTGAGGCAATTGTCCAGAAACCGCAGCAGAGGCGGTTTCGAGCGGGTCCAGGCGGAGGCGAGAGGCGAGAGCGGTGTCATCGCCTCATTTGTGCAACGCAATCAGGGCGCGCGCAACCCGTCCGGCACCATGGTCCGGCGGACCAGGAGAAGGGCCAGCGCGGTCGTGGGTACGAGGATGGCAAGGCCTAGCAGGGTCACCTGCAACTGCGACAGCGGCATGATTCCGCCGCCGGGCGTCGCCACCACGAAGCCGCCGATCACCAGCAGCACGCGGATCGGCCATTCCAGCGCGCCGGTGCCGCGCAGATCGCCGACGAAGGGCTGGTAGCCCTGGATGCCGCCACAGATGAACAGCGTGCCGAACGCGGCAAGACCCATCAAGCCGAGGCCGGCGAAGTAGGGGCTCGGTCCCTGCAGCACCAGCGCCGGATTGAGCACGAAGAAGAACGGGATGAAATAGATGATACTGCCGACCCACATCGATTCCCAGCCGGTCTTCATCGCCGGCGAGCCCGCGATGCCTGCGGCGGCGAATGAGGCGATCGCGACGGGCGGCGTGATCGACGACAGCATGCCCCAGTAGAAGATGAACATGTGCACCGCCATCTTGTTCAGCCCGAGCTTCTCCAGTGCGGGGGCGACCAGGATGGCGAGGAAGATGTAGCAGGCCGTCGTCGTCAGCCCGAGGCCGAGGATGAGGCTGGTGAGGGCGCACATGCCGAGCAGCAGGAAGGCATTGTCGCCGGCAATATGCAGGAGGTCATTGGCAAGGCTCGACACCACGCCGGTCATCGAGAATGCGCCGATCAAAAGGCCGCAGCCGGCAAGGATGCCGACCAGTTCGACGAAGGTGCGCCCGTTGACCTCCAGGAATTTGCCGATCGTCGCGAACGTCCAGCGCGTGTCCTTGGAGAAGAGCTGGTTGAGGACCAGCAGCAGGGCGGTGGCGTAGAACGGCGCATGGCTCTCGCGCTTGAAATGGAGCAGCATCACGATCAGCAGCGCGATGACGAAGACGTAGTACCAGCCGTCCTTGATCGTATCCATGACCCGCGGCAGCTCGGCGCGCGGAATGCCCTTCAGCCCGTGGCGCGCGGCGTAGGTATCGACCTGCATGAACAGCCCGACATAGTAGAGCGCGGCCGGGATGATCGCGGCCACGGCGACTTCTGCGTAGCTGACGTTGAGGAACTGTGCGATCACGAAGGCGGTCGCGCCCATCACCGGCGGCGCCAGCACTGCGCCGGTCGAGGCGCAGGCCTCGATCGCGGCGGCATAGGACGCGCGAAAACCGCTCTTCTTCATGACGGGGATGGTCATGGTGCCGGCGGTCAGAACGTTGGAGATGATCGAGCCCGACATCATGCCGAGCAGGCCGCTGGCGAAGATACAGACCTTGGCGGCACCGCCGCGGAAGGTGCCGCACATCGCGAAAGAGAGATTGATGAAGAATTTGCCGGCGCCCGTCATCATCAGCGCGGTACCGAACACGAGGAAGCCGATCACGGTATCGGCGAAGGCCTGGATCGGGATGCCGAGCAGGCTTTCGCCCGACAGCACATGATAGGCAGTTGCCTGCTCCAGCGTCGACTGCGTGCCGCGGAACGGGCCGAGCCAGCTGGCCTCGGCAAACAGCGGATAGACGGTGAAGGGGAGCACGCTCAAGAGCAGGCTCCAGCCGCCGGTGCGGCGCAGCGCCTCCATCAGTATGACCCACATCACGAGGCCCGCGGCGATCACGCTGTTCGGCGCGCCGCCGAACTCCCAGCCGGCCTCGGCCGCCTTGCGCACGTTCGACATCAGCAGCAGCGCTGCGGCGAAGGTCGCGACGAAGAGGGCGAGGTCGTACCAGGGAATCCGATCGAGCGGGGCGCGCTCCGTGCCCGGGAAGATCAGGAACGTGAACGGCAGCATCAACGCGATCAGGAGATAGAAATATTCGGTGTTGAGCTGGGTGTAGCCGATGAAGAAGCGCAGCGAGAATTGCTGGTTGATGCAGAGCAGGATCGTCGCCGCGGTCGCTGCGATCAGCGTCCAGCGCCAGGCGCCGCGCAGGGTGCGCACGCGCGTCACCTCCGCTTCCTGCATGTTGCCGGCGGCGCCATGCGGATCGTCGAACACGACCCGCTTGGCCTCGTCTTGCGGGGCGGTGGAGGTGGAAGCAGAAGACATCATTGATCCCGGGTGTCGGCTGGTAACTAACTAAGCGAATGGCCGTTGGTTGAATCGATGGGGCCACGTGCTCTTCCACCTCTCCCGCTTGCGGGAGAGGTCGGCGCGCAGCGCCGGGTGAGGGCTCTTTCCTCTGGGGGAATCTCGCCGTGGAGACACCCTCTCCGCAACCCTCTCCCGCAAGCGGGAGAGGGAGCGCACCGTGGACGCGGTAGGATTCAACCCCACCGGGTCTATTCCTCGAACCCGTTCGGCATGTCGGCTTTCGCAAGCGCGGCTGCGCGCGCCTTCATCCAGCCGTCGAGGAAGGCCTTGTCGTCCGATGGCGGATTGGACTTGCCGTACTCCGCCCACGCCGCGCCGAGCACCTCCTGCCGCTTGATCAGCTTGTTGTTGTGGGCCTCCTGCGCATCGCTCCAATGCCCGGCTTCCTTCAGCGCCTTCACCGCGCCGGGATGCACCGGCACCACCCAGTTCTTGGTCTGGCGATCGGCCGCGAGACCGCCGGCGCCTGGCGCGGAATCCTTGTAGGCGTCGTAGTTCGCGATCATCGCCTTGGTCATCGCATAGACCTGGTCGGCCGGTTGCGAGGCGTAGGTGACGAAGATCGGGTAGGGGTAATTGCCGAGCTCGACCGGCTTGTCCGGCGAGATGCCGGCGCCGCAGGTCGCGGTCTGCGGGAAGAAGAACGAGCCGACCTTCTGCATCCGCGCCCAGCCTTCCTTGTCCTTGGCCGGTAGCGGCGGCCAGATCAGGCCGCGCGGCGAAGTCTCGGCCTCTTTGGCGGGGCCGGTAATGGTGGTGCCGAAGGCGGCATCGACGTCGTTGTTGATCAGTCCTTTCCACATCGCGCCGTAGCTCGCGAACTCGACGGCCTTGACGTCCTTCTGCGTCAGACCCGCGAAGGCGAGCACCGCGAGCGAATTCTGGTTCAGCGCGGGCGAGCCGACCACGAAGCCGACGCGCTTGCCCTTGAGGTCCTTCAACTCCTTCACGCCGGTGTCGGCCGCAACGCCCAGCGAGCCGCAATTGCAGTCGACGGATGAGAGCAGGATCTGGAGCGGCTGCGGGCCCCATTCCTTTGACCCGAACTCGAACATGCCTTCCTGTGCGAAATAGGTGCCTGATCCCATCGCAGATGAGACCGCGCGCTTGGCGCGCAGCGGCGCGAGGCGGGCGACGTCGTTGCCTGCGGGGAGCACGCGCACGTCGGTGCCGTATTTGTCCTTCATCATCTTGCCGACGCCGACCGCGATGTTGAAGCCGGCGGTGCCGGTGTCATAGGCGGTGAAGGTCAAGGTCGCCGGCAGCTTGACGTCCTCGGCGAGCGAATAGCCTGTAGACGCAAAAGAAATACCTGCCACCAAGGCAGGCGTGAGTATGAGCAGCCCACGAAGCATGTTTTTCTCCCTCCATCTTCGCGTTTGTCGCGAAGATTTTCTTTCTTTGTTTGAAACACAGTTTTGTTTGAAACAGATCATGTCATCGCGATCAAGCGATGGCAACGCCGTCCCGCGAACGCGAGGCGCTATCGCATTTGGCGCCAGCAAAACGGTAGGATGCATCCGCGTCGTCATGGCCGGGCTTATTCCGGCCATCCACGTTCTTTTCGCTGGAAAACAAGTACGAGGATGCCCGGGACCGGCCCGGGCATGTCCAGTTCGTGGAACGAGCGATCACCAAGCTTACGCTGCGAGGAGCCCTCTGACAGATTGTCGCGGAAAGCGCGGAAACGACGGAGAATGCACTCAACTCGTGACGATCGCGATCGCCTGTCCCTCGGCAACGATGTCGTCGAGTTTCACCAGAAGCGACGTGATGGTGCCGTTCGCAGGCGAAGGCACCGGTATCTCCATCTTCATCGCTTCGACCACCACAATTTCATCGCCATCCGCGACGGTTCCTCCAACTTGCACGGGAGTTGCGCAGATGCGTCCCGCGACTTCGGTGACGATCTTAATTTCTGGCATGCCATCGCCTTTTTGTTGTCGTTGCAAAATGCCTGAGGTAGCGTCATCTGCAAGTGGAATTTAATTCCGCAGAGCGGAACAGGCGGTAGGAAACAATGGGACGACGATCGGAGCGGTTGAGTAGGCAAGGCATGCTCGCTGGCGATGCCGGCGAGGGTGATGTCATCCAGGTGGTCTCGCGCGCGTTCGACGTGTTGCGATGCTTCGAGGGCCACGACGCGAGGCTCGGCAATCTCGAGATTTCGAATCGCTGCGGCCTGCCGCGCTCGACGGTGTCGCGGCTCACGCACACGCTGACGCGGATGGGACAACTGGTCTATCTGCCGCGTGATCAAAAATATCGCATCGGCCCGAGTGCGGTGGCGATGAGCGCTTCGATGATGAAGGGCGCACAGCTGCGCAGCATGATCCGCCAGCGGCTGCAGGAAGTTGCCGAGCAGCTTCCCGGCACGGTCGGCTTAGTCGTGCCCGATCGCTTCAATCTCGTCTATCTCCAGTTCGCGCGCTCGGCCTCTGCGCTCGGCCTGCACGAGGGCACCGGCAGCCGCATCTCGATGGCCTCCACCGCAGCGGGCGCGGCCTACACGGCGGCGTTGTCGCCGGAAGTCGGCGATGCCTTCATCGCGGAGATGGAGCGCGAAGCGCCCGAGGCTGCGAAGATCCCCAGGCCCCGCATCGAGGCCAACCGGCAGATGCTGCGCGAGCGCGGCTATGTCGTGGCCTGCGGCCTGTGGAGCCCGCACATCAACGGCCTCGCCGTGCCGATCTGGTCGCCGCAATATCAGACCTTCGTGGTCATCACGATTGGTCTGCTCTCGGCGATGTATGACGAGCAGCGTCTGCATGACGAAGTCGCCCCGCTGATGCTGCAGCTTGGCCGCTCGCTCGGCAGCCTGGTAGAAGGCGCAGAGGGCGATGCCTTCAACAACCGCATCTCGCGTAAGCCGGTCGCCATGGCCGTGCACAACAATAACAAGCCGATCAATTCGGAGGGAGTGAATGAACTGGAAGCCGGAACTCGACGAGCTCGCCCGGCGCGAAGCCTTCGCGCGGGAGATGGGCGGCGTTGACAAGGTCAAGCGACAGCATGACCAGGGCCGGCTGACTGTTCGGGAGCGTATCGACAAGCTCATTGATCGAAATAGCTTTCACGAGATCGGTGCCGTCTCCGGCATCGGTGAGTACGATTCCAGCGGCGAGCTGCAGAAACTGACGCCGGCGAACTGCGTGTTCGGCCGCGCGCGCGTCGACGGCCGCACCGTCGTGGTGGTCGGCGATGATTTCACCGTGCGCGGCGGCTCGGCCGATGCGTCGATTTCCGCAAAACCGCTGATGGCGGAGGAGATGGCGCACGACTTCCGTCTGCCGATCGTCCGCATCATCGAAGGCTCCGGCGGCGGCGGCTCGGTCAAGACCATCGAGACCAAGGGCGCGGCCAATCTGCCTGGAGGCATCGGCGGAACGCGCTGGTATCGCTTCACGACGGAGAACCTGTCGCGCGTGCCGGTGGTCGCACTCGGCCTCGGCTCGGTCGCAGGGCTCGGTGCCGCGCGGCTTGCCGCCAGCCACTATTCCATCATGACGCGGAAGTCCGCGATGTTCGTCGCGGGCCCGCCGGTTGTGAAGGCGCTGGGGCAGGACCTCTCGAAGGAGGAACTCGGCGGCGCCGACATCCAAACCCGCGCCGGTGCGGTCGATCATGCCGTCGATACGGAAGAAGAAGCGTTCGCCTGCGCGCGGCGTTTCCTCTCTTATTTGCCGTCATCGGTCTACGAGCTGCCGCCGACCTTGCCTTGCGCCGACAACCCTGAGCGCAGCGACGAAGCGCTGCTGAGTGTCGTGCCGCGCAGCCGCAAGCAGGTCTACAAGATGCGGCCCATCATCGAGTCCGTCGTCGACAAGGGCTCGTTCTTCGAGGTCGGCAAGAACTTCGGCAAGCCTCTCATCGTCGGCCTCGCCCGGCTGGAGGGCAGGGCGGTGCTGCTGCTCGCCAGCGACAGCTTTCACTATGGCGGCTCCTGGACCGCGGATGCCTGCCAGAAGGTGGTGCGCTGGGTCGACTTCGCCGAGACCTTCCATCTGCCGGTCGTCTATCTCATGGATTGCCCCGGCTTCATGATCGGCCTCGATGCAGAGAAAGCCGCCACCATCCGTCACGGCGTTCGCGCCATGGCCGCGGTCAACCAGACCACCGTGCCCTGGTGCACCGTGATCCTGCGCAATGCGTTTGGTGTTGCGGGCGTCGTGCATCAGCCGGCCGATCGCTTCTCGATCCGCTACGCCTGGCCGTCGGCCTATTGGGGCTCGCTGCCGCTCGAAGGCGGCATCGAGGCCGCCTATCGCGCCGACATCGACGCGGCCGAGGACAAGGCGGCGAAGCTGGAGGAAATCCAGGAGCGCCTCAACAAGCTGCGCTCGCCGTTCCGCTCGGCCGAAAAATTCTGGGTCGAGGAGATCATCGATCCCCGCAAGACGCGCTCGCTGTTGTGCGAGTTCGCCCGGCTCGCGGAGCCCTTGCGCAAGCCGGGACCGCCGGAGAACTTTTCGATCAGGCCGTAGGGTAGCGGCTTTCGTTGCCGGCCAAAACAGTAACGCGCCAAGCTCCCCAACAAGAACAAGAGGAAGCGCCAATCGTGTACGACTTCATCATCGTGGGCGGCGGCTCGGCGGGGTCCGTGCTGGCCCACCGGCTCTCGGCGAAGAGCGCCAACAAGGTCCTGCTGTGCGAAGCCGGGCAGGACACGCCGCCCGGAAACGAGCCGGCCGAGATCAAAGACAGCTATCCCGGCACCGCCTATTTCGATCCGCGCTTCCACTGGACCGAGCTGAAGGTCACGACCCAGGTCGTCAGCCACAACAATCCGCATGAAGCGCGGCCTCCTTTACGCAAATATGAGCAGGCGCGCGTGCTCGGCGGCGGCTCGTCGATCAACGGCCAGATGGCCAATCGCGGCGCACCGACCGATTACGACGAATGGGACGCGCGGGGCGCTACGGGGTGGAGCTGGAACGACGTGCTGCCCTTCTTCAAGAAGGTCGAGCGCGACCTCGATTTCGACGGTCCCTTCCACGGCAAGGACGGCAAGATCCCGGTTCGCCGGATTCCGCGCGAGCACTGGACGCGGCATTCGCAGGCCTTCGCCGAGGCCTTCCAGCAGGCCGGGCACCAGTTCGTGCCGGACCAGAACGGCGCGTTCGTCGACGGTTATTTTCCGGTGACGCATTCCAACCAGGCCGAGCAACGCGTCTCGGCCGCGATGGGTTATCTCGATCGCGACACCCGACAGCGCGCCAACCTCACGATCTCCACCAACACGCAAGTGAGAGAGCTGCTGTTCGAAGACACGCGGTGCGTCGGCGTGAAGGCGATGGTTGACGGGCGTGAACAGGAATTCCGCGGGCGCGAGATCATTCTCTCCAGCGGCGCCATCCACTCGCCGGCGCATCTGCTCCGCGCCGGCATCGGCCCGGTCGGCCATCTCAAGGATCTCGGCATTCCCGTCCTGATGGGCCTGCCTGGCGTCGGCCAGCGCCTGATGGATCATCCCTCGATCTCGCTGTCCTCCTTCGTCCGCCGCGGCGCGCGCATGAACGAGCACACCAGGCGCCACATGCAGCTCGGTTTGCGATATTCTTCGGGGCTCGAAGGCGTGCCGAAGGGCGACATGTTCGTCGTCCTGCTCAGCAAGTCGGCCTGGCATGCGGTCGGGGAGCAGATCGGCTCGCTCTTGACCTTCGTCAACAAGACTTATTCCGAGACCGGGCAGGTCAAGCTTGCCTCGCGCGATCCCTCGGCAGAGCCGATCGTCGAGTTCAATCTCCTGTCCGACCGGCGCGACCTCGATCGGCTGATGAGCGGCTTCCGCAAGATGGCGGCGGTGCAGATGAGCGACGTGGTCAAGGCGGTGACAGACAAGCCGTTCCCGGCCGCCTATACGGACAAGGTGCGCAAGATCGGCGTGGTCAATACCAAAAACAGGATTCTGACTAAGATCGCCGCGGCTTTGATGGACGGGCCGGCGGCGCTGCGTCACTACATGATCGACAATTTCGTGGTCGAGGGATTTACCTTCGATCAGGTCATCAACGATGACGAGGCGCTGGAAGCCTTCGTGCGCAAGGCGACGATCGGCGTGTGGCACGCCTCGTGCTCATGCCGCATGGGGCGGGCCGACGATCCGATGGCGGTGGTCGATACAGAAGGCCGCGTCAAGGGCATCCACGGCCTGCGCGTCGTCGACGCCTCGATCTTCCCGGTGGTGCCATGCGCCAACACCAACTTCCCGGTCCTGATGTCGGCGGAGAAGATCGCGGCCGCGATCATGCAATAGCGTTGGCGCACCGTAGGACGGCTAGAGCGGAGCGAAACCCATCAAGATGTCCCGGGCAAAAAGAGGGGTGATGGGTTTCGCAAGGGCCCCATCCTGCGCAACTATAGCCGCAGCACCTTGCCGGGATTCATGATGTTCTGCGGATCGAGCGCGCGCTTGATGGTTCGCATGATGTCGAGCTCGGTCTTCGAGCGGTAGTGGCTGAGCTCGTCGAGCTTGTCGATCCCGATGCCGTGTTCCGCCGAGATCGAGCCGCCCATGGACGTGATGAGATCGTTCACGGCCCGCGTGATGGCGGCCTTGTATTGGGTCAGCGTCTGTTGATCCATGCCGAGCGGCCCCATGAACGAGAAATGCAGATTGCCGTCGCCAATGTGCCCCAAAGGATAGGGGCGAATGGCCGGGAGAATGTCGCACACCGCCTTGAGCCCGACGTCGATGAACTCCGGAATCCTGGAGATGGCCACCGACACATCGTAGCTGAGTCCCGGCCCCTCGGCCCGGGACGCCTCGGCGACGCTTTCGCGGATGCGCCACATGTTCTGCGATTGGCTTCCGGTCTGAGCGATCACCGCGTCGATCACGCGTCCGGCCTCGAGCTGCTGGCTAAGAAACTGCTCCATCTTCTCGGACATGCCCTCGGCGCCATCCCGGCGTGCGCGCGCCGACGACCATTCCATCAGGAGATACCAGGGCGTCTCCGCCCTCAGCGGATCCTGCACGCCGGGTATGTGACGGAGCACCATGTCGATTGCGGCGCGGCTCATCAGCTCGCAGGAGCCGACATTGTCCTCGGATGCGCCATGGGCTTCCGACAGGATCTCCAGCGCCGCGCGCGGATCCCGGATCGCCAGCCACGCGGTGCAGACGTCCTTGGGAGCCGGCCATAGCTTGAGCACGGCCTTCGTGATGATGCCGAGCGTTCCTTCGGCGCCCATGAAGAGGTGCTTGAGGTCGTAGCCGGTATTGTCCTTCTTGAGCGCGCGCAATCCGTCCCAGACCTCGCCGCTCGGCAGCACGACCTCGAGGCCGAGCACGAGATTGCGGGCATTGCCATAGCGGAGCACCTGCACGCCGCCGGCATTGGTCGACAGATTGCCGCCGATCATGCACGAGCCCTGGGCGCCAAGGCTGAGGGGCAGGAACCTGTCGTGCCGGCTTGCTGTCTCCTGCAGAGCCTGCAGCACGCAGCCCGCCTCGACCGTCATGGTGTAACCGGTGGCATCGACGTCCAGTACGCGGTTCATGCGGCCAAGCGACAACACGATGCCGGTATGCGCGGGCCAGGGCGTGGCTCCGCCCATCAGACCGGTGTTTCCACCCTGCGGCACGATCGCGACCCCGTGTTCATGGCAGAGCCTGACCACCTTCGCGACCTCCTCGGTATTGCCGGGACGAACGACGGCTCCGGCCCCTCCAACCAGCAGTCCGCGCCAGTCCGTCACGAACGGCTGCTTGCCGTGCTCGTCATCGATGAGGCCCTTCTCACCGACGATCGCGCGCAGCGAATCGCGCATTTGGGCGGTCAGCGGAGCGGTTGGAATGATGGGTTCGGACGACGGACCGGCAGCCGGCATTTGTTTCCCCTGGCGCATCTTGGTGTGCACTGCGCACGTAACGTGCGTCGGGGTATTGTCCACGTTTGCGCCGTGGAGTCTAACGGCAAGACGGCTCCGGCCCGCAAGGCCCGGCGAGCAGGGCGCCTTGTGCCGGCGACCGTGCAGGGGGGCGTTTCGGATTTCCTGTTTGAGCCGCGCCGCTGCCAGCGCCGGACGCGCGCTCGGTCGGCAGGCGCAAATCGCGTTTCCTCCGGTATTTTACGGATGTTTGTTGCCGTTTACCGCCAATCTCTGCGATCGCATTTAAGCGACATTAATGATGCCTTCTCGATATGAGACATCTCGATCCCGTGCGGTTCCGGTTTGCGAATGGCCCGTAAGTGTTGATTAACGGAGCGCTCGACATATTCCGCCCGTGACGGACGAGTGTTGGGATCGAATCCCGGCAACCTCTTCCGTCGGTTTCAGGGAAAGGGCCGCTGCCGCAATGACGGCAGCCAGGATGAACCTCATGCTCCGCCGCGCAGTGCTCTGTTTCGCGACAGACCGGAAGGCCAACGTCGCCATCATCTTCGCGCTGACGATGGTTCCTATCATCTTTCTCCTGGGCATGACGCTCGACTACACGCTGGCCTTGCGCAAGCGCGAGCAATTGAACGCAGCCGCCGACGCGGCCGCAATCGCGGCCGTGCGGCCCGCGATGCTGACGCAAACCACCAAGTCCGTTATCGAGAATACGGCGGCTGCCGTCTTTGCCGCGAAGGCGAACCTTCCCGGGTTGGCGGCCGTGCCGACGCCGACGATCACCGTCACCGATTCCGGTCTCTCGCGGACCATCACGGTGTCCTACACCGCAGAGTCCGTCAACAATTTCCCCGGCGTCCTGGGCAAGTCGACCTGGCAGGTGGCCGGTTCGGCAACGGCGAAGGCGTCCAGCGCCCCCAACATGAATTTCTATTTGCTGCTGGATGATTCCCCGTCGATGGCGTTGGCGGCCACCCAGAGCGGCATCGACGCGATGGTTCTCGCCACGAAAAACCAGCCCAACTACGCGAAAAACTGCGCCTTCGCCTGCCACGAGGCGCATCCCAACAACGCAGCTCCGAGCTCGACGAACAAGGACAATCTCACGGTCGCGCGTGCGAACAACATCACGCTGCGGATCGATCTCGTGACGAATGCCGTCAAGCAATTGATGGTCGGACCCTGGTCGTGCCCGCAGTCGGGCACGTCGGGCGGGGTCATGCAGTGCATGTCGGCGCTCAACAACACGACCTACAAGGCCGCCATCTACACCTTCGACTACGCCCTGAACACGATCCAGACGCTGACCACCCCGACCACGGCCGGCACGCAGATCGGCAACATTCAGCTCTTGACGGTCGACCACCAGAACTGCCCGGTTCTCAACGGCTCGGGCGGCTGCATCTACACCACCGATTACGGCACCGATATTCAAAAGGGATTGACCGACCTCAACGCCATCATGCCCAATCCCGGTGACGGTACCGCGGCCGGTACGCCGCAGGAGGTGGTCTTCCTCGTCACTGACGGCGTCGAGGACAAGTTGATCCCGAAGACGGGTGGCAGCTGCGATCCCAATGCCACCTATGCGCTTCCGGCGGCCAACTCGACGACTTTGCGATGCCAGCAACCGCTCAACACGGCGATCTGCGATACCATCAAGACTCGGAACATTCGCATCGCGATCCTCTACACCGAGTATCTGCAACTGCCGAGCGACAGCTGGTACACCAGCCGTATCTCGCAATTCAACAACCCGTCCTCGTCGACCGGCACGATCGCGCAACGGCTGAAATCCTGTGCGTCGCCGGGCCTGTACGCAAACGTTCAGAATGGCGGCGACATCAACCAGGCACTGACGGATCTGTTCATCAAGGTCGCGTCCAGCACGGCCAGCCTCGTGCAGTAGGGAAAAGAGGCCATGCTTGGATCAGCTTCGATAATGAAGAGACGCCGCAATCGTTGCGCCGCTTTTGCCGCGAATGACAGCGGAGCCACGGCCGTCGAGTTCGCGCTCGTCGCCGCGCCGTTTCTCGCGCTTGTCATCGCACTGATCCAGACCTTTCTCGTTTTCTTTGCCCAGCAGACACTCGAATATATCGTGCGCCAGTCGGCGCGTCTCGTGATGACCGGACAGGTTCAGTCTGCGAATATGTCGCAGGCCGTCTTCAAGCAGAAGGTCTGCGATCAGATCGTGATCCTCTTCAACTGCAGTGGCCTGATGGTCGACATGCAGGTGGCGACCTCGTGGACATCAGCGAACACGGCGATGCCGACCTTGACCTACGACGGCTCGGGCAAGGTCTCCAATACCTGGCAGTACGATCCAGGCCAGGCTGGCGATATCGTCGTGCTCCGCATCATGTACGAGTGGCCGGTCGTTCTCGGTCCGCTCGGTTTCAACCTGTCGAACCTCAGCAACGGCAACAGGCTGATCATGTCGTCCGCCGCGTTCCAGAACGAGCCAGGAGCTACCTGATGATCTCGGCCCTGTCATCTCGCGTCCGGCACCTGTTATCCGATGTCCGCGCCGTGGCAGCGACGGAGTTCGCGATCGTGACGCCGTTCATGCTGCTACTCTATGTCGGCGGCGTCGAGCTCGGCACCGCGCTCTCCATGAACGTCAAAGTCAGTGCGACCGCGCATGCTGTCGCCGACATGATCACGCAGAACACATCCGTTAGCCCGAGCCAAATGGACGGTATCCTCGCGGCTGCGACCGCCATCATGGCTCCATATCCCATCGTGAATGGCAGCAACTCCTTGATGACGATCACGGTCTCGGAAGTCTCGACCGACAGCAGCGGCAACGCAACGGTGCAATGGAGCAAGTCGACCAGCGCGTCGGGGGCGAGAACGCCGGGGACCGCCATGGCTTTGTCGTCCTTTACCGCGCCGGGCGGGACCACCAACGCAAAAATCTCGCTCATCCTGAGCGAGGTCTCCTACGATTACACGCCCAACCTCGGCTTCACCATCGCAGGCACGGTCAAGCTGTCCGACAGCTACTATCTGTTCCCGCGCTGCTCGACCAACGCCTCGAGCTTTCCATATTACGACGTGAAGTATAAAACGACTTCTCCGACGTCGACCACCTGCACCTGCGTCCAGCATTTGCAGCAGAAGACCTGTTAGCCTCGCGGGAGCAAGGTTGATCGATCGGGGATGGTGCCGGGCGGCACGTCGGTCTCTTCGAGCAGTTCATCACGCTAGAGCAGGGGCTTGCAGGCGGGGGCGTCTGCGTACAAGCGCGCCTGCAATCGCCCCGGCGCGCTCGGCGCGGGGGGCTGGGCTACGGTAGCCCGCATTGCTTTACGACGTCGAAGCAGGCATTGATGGCGATGGCCGCGCTGGGAAGGGGGCGCTACGGGCGACCGCGGAACCTCCCCTGACGCGCTCGACGTAACCGCCCGAGGATGTCCTGCAATCACCCGGGCCAAGAACATGAGGAACGCGATGGGTAGAGATTCCCATCGACCAGCCCCGAGGATATCCAGGCCATGACCCAGGCACCTGCCATCAGTCGCTTCCCCGTCCCTGATCTCGCCGACATGCCGGACGACATTCGGGCCCGTATCCTGACCGTCCAGGAAAAGTCCGGCTTCATTCCGAACGTCTTTCTCGTGCTCGCGCACCGGCCGGACGAGTTTCGCGCGTTCTTTGCCTACCACGATGCGCTGATGGACAAGCCCGGCAATCTCACCAAGGCCGAGCGGGAAATGATCGTGGTTGCGACCAGCAACCTCAATCAATGCCAGTATTGCGTCATCGCGCATGGCGCGATCCTGCGCATCCGCGCCAAGGATCCGCTGATCGCGGATCAGGTCGCGGTCAACTACCGCAAGGCCGACATCACGGACCGCCAGAAGGCGATGCTCGATTTCGCCGTCCGCGTCTCGACCGAGGCCTACAAGGTTTCCGAAGCCGATTTCGCCACGCTGAAATCGCACGGCTTCACGGAAGACGACATGTGGGACATCGCCGCGATCTCGGCCTTCTTCGGCCTCTCCAACCGGATTGCCAACGTCACCAGCATGCGTCCGAACCCGGAATTCTATAGCATGGGACGCGGCTGACGGGGCTGACTGACATCTTCGGCAAACACGCTCGTCCGTGCGGAATGGAGGACGGTCATGGAACTCTCATCCCAGCAACTGGCCTTGCAGGAAAAGGCTGCGGCGCTCTCGAACGGGATGATACGCACGCGTGCTGCCGACATCGACCAGTCGCGTGAATATCCATGGGACGTCGTCGAGGCGCTGAAGGCCGAGCGCTTCATGGGAATGACCATTCCGCCGGAATATGGCGGCGAGGGTCGAAGCTTCCTCGACACGGTGTTGGTCATCGAGGAAATCGCCCGATCCTGTACCGTCTCCGCGCGCATCGTGGTCGAAGCCAACATGGGCGCCATCTCGACCGTCATGGCCTATGGGACCGAGGCGCAGCGCAAGCGCGCTGCCGATCTCGTCCTCGGAGGCGACAAGCCGGCCATTTGCATCACGGAGCCCGACGCGGGGAGCGATGCGAGCGGAATGACCACGCGAGCCGACAAACGCGGCAACCGCTACGTGCTCAACGGCAGGAAGCACTGGATCACCGGCGCCGGAATATCCCGTCTCCACCTGATCTTTGCACGCGTATTCGATGAGAGCGGAGAGGAGCTGGGCGTCGGCGGCTTCCTGGCCGTGCGCGGCGAGGCGCAAGGGCTCCGCGTCAGCAAGCGCGAAACGACAATGGGGCTGTGCGGCATGCCCGAGGGCGAGCTCGTCTTCGAGGACCTCGAGATCACGCCGGACATGGTGCTGCTGCCTCCATCCGGCTTCAAGCGCGGCTTTGCCGACCTCATCAATGCCTACAACAGTCAGCGTGTCGGCGCCGGCACGGTCGCCATGGGGATTGCGGCGGGCGCACTGGAGCACGCCATTGAGTGGGCCAAGACGCGCGAACAGTTCGGCCGGCCGATCGGCGAGTTTCAAGGCCTGCACTGGATGCTCGCCGATATGCAGACCCAGCTGACCGCATCGCGCCTGATGCTGCACGCGGCGGCTCTTTCGCGCGGGCCGGGCGGCAGCGCATTTCCCGATCCGATGCTTGCCGCCCAGGCGAAGATCTTTGCCTCGGAAGCCGCGATCAAGATCGTCAACGATGCCCTGCAGGTGTTCGGAGCTCGCGGCTATTCGCGCGACTTTCCTCTCGAACGCATGGCGCGCGATGTCCGCATGTTCACGATCGGCGGCGGCACGGCTCAGGTGCTGCGCACCTTGGTTGCTGGCAAGGTCCTGGGCTGGAAGCTGCCGCAGACGCGCGATGGCTACGTCGCATCGAGGGACCTTACGGGAAAGAACTAGGGCGTCGTCGTAAGTGACTGCGGCGTCTGGATTGGGATTCGAGGGAGAGGTGCAGAGATGACAGACTTCGTGACGCCGCAGAAGATGGCGGAGATGATTCCGTCGGGATGCAAGCTTGGTTTGGCGCCGGATGACTACGCCGCAGCCCCCGGATTGGTTCGGATGCTGATCGATCGAGGCATTCGCGATCTCCATGTGGTCTGTGCGCCGATTGGCGGCATGCAGGTCGATATGCTCATCGGCGCCGGCGCTGTGGCAACGCTGGAGACCAGCGCCGTCAGTCTCGGCGAGGCGGGCGGCGCGCCCTGTTTCAGCCGGGCTGTCCGCGACGGATCCATTCGCCTCCGCGACGCGACTTGTCCCGCGGTGTTCGCGGGCCTGACCGCCGCGGAGAAGGGTGTTCCGTTCATGCCGATCCGCGGCATCATCGACAGTGACGTCTTGAAGAAACGGGACGACTGGAAGGTGACGTCCAACCCGTTCGACGATGGTGAGAAGATCGTCGTGGTCTCGGCGATTCAGCCCGACATCGCATTGTTTCATGCGCCTGAAGCAGATCGGCTTGGCAACGTTCGGCTGGGGCGTCGGCGCGAAACGATGCTGCTGGCCCATGCGTCGAAGAAGGCGTTCGTGACCGTCGAGCGCATCTCCGATGTGTCGCTGCTCGAGGATGAGAAAATGGCCGCGGGCGTCTTGCCCGCGATCTACGTGAGTGCGGTGGCACAGCTTCAGAACGGTGGATGGCCCACGGGGCTTTACGCCGAGTATCCCAGGGACGGGCAGGAGATCGAGAAATACGCCCGAGCGGCGCGGTCGCCGGAAGGATTTTTGGCCTACGTCCGGGACTCCAGGAGCGTTGCATGAGCGAGGCATGCACCAGCCGTGAGTTGATGATCTACACGATCTCGCGGCTGCTGAAGGGCGTGCGGCATGTTGCAGTCGGTCAATCGTCGCCGATGCCGGCGGCTGGAGCGATGCTGTTGCGGGCGATCAACCAGCGTGACGGACTGGAGCACGTGCAGGTCTCGATCCTCGGCTCGGTCAAGCACAATTCCTTCACCGGCGGTGCCGAGGAGTTGTTCGATTGTGCCGCGCAGGGACGCCTCGACGCTTTCTTTCTCGGCGGGGGCCAGATCGACGGCCAGGGCAATATCAATCTCGTCGGCACCGGCGACTATCCGAGTAATTCGGTCAGATGGCCCGGCTCGTTCGGCTCCGCCTACCTGTATTTCCTCGTTCCGCGGGTCATTCTGTTCCGTGAAGAGCATAGCCTGCGGTCCTTGGTCGAGCGCGTCGACTTCGTGTCTGCCCCTGGTGTCACCGACGAGACGGTCTATCGGCGAGGCGGGCCACATGCGCTGCTGACCAATGCAGCGCTGTTTTCCTTTGAACGCGAGGCGGGACGTTTCCGTCTCGAGAGCACGCATCCCGGCTACGATTGGCGCCACATTCGCGGTACGACCGGCTTTGCGTACGATAACGAGCAATGCGAGGCCACGACGCCGTCGCCGGACGAGGCGACACTGGCATTGATCCGAGGACGGATTCGCGAGGAACTGCGCGAATGCTATCCGCAGTTCGCAGGCCATATGCCGGGTCCGGGTTGAGGGCGGGCAATCGGATTTGGGAGCGCTTTTTCTGCGACCATCATTCCGGGGGCGATGCCTCGCAGCCGGACTGCCGAACTGAGCCAAAAAATTCGCTTTACAAGAATTCGGATTTGTCGTAAGTCTCGACGCATCCCGCCCGCCACAAGGGGCGTTTCGCGATCGTCACGAGACGCGGGCCGGGAGGCGGTGGCCGCGACGGCGTCGGCGCGCTGAGCAAGCTGCAGGGCGGAAACCCCGTGAGCAG
>NZ_JALBHA010000439.1:0-5550 GCF_023006445.1 Bradyrhizobium sp. SHOUNA76 | reverse complement strand
GGCGGCGCCTCCCGGCACTTGTTGCGGCGCCAGGCGTCCTCGGCCAATTGGGCCTGCCCGCGCACCGCGATATAGTCGTTGCGATAGGCGAGCTCGGACACGACGGCGCCACCCGTCCCGGTCTCGGCCTTCTCCATCAGCCCGCGCAAATCGTCAGTGCGCTTGGCGAGCGCCTTGCGCTCGCCCTCCAGCTGCTTGCAGTCGTACAATTCGTATTTGGCGGGATCGGCAAAGGCCGGCGCGACCGTCTCGCTCATGCTGGCGCAGCCGGACAGCGCGGCGCCGGCCGCAAGCAGCGCCAGGAGCGCGCCAAAGCCGCGCGGCGAAGAGGAAAACGAAGCAACCATGCCGGATGAATAGCCCCCGTGGATTGAGAATGCCTAAAGCAACAACAGATGTCCGGATTGAGGCTTTGCCTTGTGGGCCCGGCTCGCTTAAGGAAGAACCGTCCCTCCGAGCCCGCAAAGCGCCAATTCCAGACGGCCGGAGATGGACTTAAGTGTTTGATCTCGTTGGATCAAGCGGGCATGGCGGAATTGGTAGACGCAAGGGACTTAAAATCCCTCGGTGCGCAAGCGCTGTGCCGGTTCGACCCCGGCTGCCCGCACCACGAGATTTGACGCCGCGCGTGGCCGGTTGAAAGCCCGGCGCGGGCCTTTACTCGGCTTTAGTCCGTCTTCCCCTAAATCGAACGATGTCTGCCCGTCGATGCAGACCCAGGGACATGCAGGGCCTGGAGCTATTGGCTTCGATGGTGAGAGCTCCAATGGACGCGCGCGAGGATTGGTCCCGGTCCGGGATTGACGGAAGGCAAGCAGCGCCCGGACGTCACCTGCACGGGCTCGAGGTCTACGTCTTCCTGATCGCCTTCCTCTGCGTGTTCTACCTGTCGAACGGACCGCTTCTGCTCGGCCATTATGATCTGGGCTGGCACCTCGCCGCCGGAGACTTGATCAGGCAGCGGGGCGAAGTCCCCTTCCAGGATCCGTGGGCGTTCACCCTGGGCGACAAGCGATGGTACAATCTGTCCTGGCTCTGGGACGTGATGGCCAGCGTGCTGTATCAGCACGCGGGCTTTGCCGGGATCGTCCTCATGGTGGTCGCCAGCGGCGCGGTCATCGCAGGATACCTCGCCTTCTGCGGCCTGAGCAGCGGCGCATCGCCCCTGGCGGTTTGCATCGCGGTCTTTGCCGCGTGCCTGCTCTACCCCTGCTACGAAGCCTCGCCCAACATGTATCTGGCGGCATCGCCGAACATCGCGACCATGCTGTTCGCGGTGGTCTTTTACGGAGAATGCCTGCGGCGGCGAGGATGGTTCCTGCTGCCCCCGATGATGATCCTCTGGGTGAATTTGCATGGCGGCTTCATGCTCGCCTTTCCGATCCTCGGCGTCTTCGGTGGCCTCGCCCTGCTGCGGCGGGACTGGACAAACTTTCGGAACTACTGCCTCGCGGGCGTGGGGTGCTTCATCGCGATCTTCGTCAATCCGCTTGGGTGGCATGTCTATGACGGCGTGAGGGCGACGCTGGGTCATTTCGTCCAGGCCGATATCGGCGAATGGCGGTCCTATTTTCACAACATCGAGCTACCGGGCAGCATTCCTGGCATCGCCTATGCGCTGACTTTCGTTGCGCTGGAGCTGCGATACCGAAGCTCCACGCGCGTTCCGCTCGAGGCGCGCGTGCTTGCATGGCTCTTCCTGTTTCTGGGTCTCTATCAGTTCAGATACACCGCGTTCTTCTTCATCTTCTCGAGCGTCCCGATGGCGCTTCACATTGACCGGCTGCTGCCGAAACGTCTGTCGGGCTTCGAGGTCCAGCGCGCGATGCTGGCGGCAAGTGTCGTCGGCATCCTGTTGCTGCCATTCACGTTCATGCAGGTGAGACCGGCTCTGGCATTGCCCGACATGCTCTCGGAGGAGGATGCGCGCTATCTCGAGGCCCACAGCGCGCACGCGCACCTGCTGAACCACTGGAACATCGGTGGGCTCCTGATCTTCAGAACGCAGGGATCAGTGCCCGTCTTCGTCGACGGCCGGGCGGCGACCGCCTACCCGGACGAGTTGCTGCGCGACTATCTCAAGCTGGTTCGGTGGGACATCGACGAGGCGACCTGGGACAAGCTGATCAGCAAGTATGAGATCAATGCGGTGCTCTGGGTCAGAGCACATGACCCGCTGCGGCACTTCCTGGTCAGCGAGAGAGGCTGGAAAGAGGACTATACCGGCGCGTATGTCAGCCTCTACACCCGGCAAGAGGCCGCTCCACGGTAAGATCAGCTCTGCTGGGGCTCGCGCCAAGACGCCGGGCCGCCTGAAGGTCCACGCGGCAGCAGGAGCCAGAAACAGATCAGCGTGATCGAGAGCTGGCTGAACCCGTCCATGAACACCCCCGAGACCGACGCCAGGGTCGGAATGGCGATCGCGACCGTCAGCACGGCGGCCATCAGCGCCGCAGGCAGATCGACGACGAGAACCGCGGCGTACAGCGCCACCTCGAAGAAGGCGTACTCCTTCAGTCTGGGCGCGCAGAGATAGAGAGCGTACATCGCGAGCACAGTGATGCGCATCGCGGCGTCGGGATGGTCGACCAGCCAGTCGTCGAGCGTCTGAAGAAGCGAAGCCTTGCGAGCGGGGCGCGACGCTCCGACCATGCGCCACACCGAGATCGCGAGCGGCGCGAGCACGAGTGCGATTGCGATCAGACCATAGAGTGCGGCAACGACCGGCTTGCTGCCGGCAAGCCCAATGCGGTCCGCAACCGTCTGCGCGAGGAAGAGCAGCGACGGATTGACCTCGTTCCCCGGCGAATGCTGTCCGGGGATCTGGCCGAAGATCGCGCTCAGCCAACTCCTGAACAGGTCCGGATAGATCACCAGCGAAGCCAGGATCGGCAGCACGAACATGCCGGCTGCGACGGCGATCAGGAGAAGCTTGCGACCTCTTGGCTGCGGCAGGAAATAGAGCGCGGCAAGAACCGGGAAGAACACCAGCTTGAACGAGGTGACAAGGCCGAGCACGGCCGCACCAGCGAGCTGCGGTACGAGACTCGTGCCGCCCCCGCCCCCGGACTGCGCCGGACGCAGCAACAAGGCCAGCGATGCGGCCGTCAACAGGCCACTCAGGATCGCAAAATTCCCGGTCGCGATGATCCATTCAAAGCCGAGGAAGCCACCGAGCGCGAACAGGCTCCGCAGCGCGACATCCCTGAAGCCCGGCCGGGTCTTGCCGAGACCGGGCAACAACAGCGCGGAGATCAACGCGAGAACGAGATAGATCGGCTTGTAGTGCGTGACGAGGAAACCGCCGGCGCAGACCGGCCGGAAGGCATCGAGGGTCGCCGGAAGATAGGGATAGGAGAGCTTGGTGTCCTTCAGGTTCCTGACGAAATAGGGATCGAGCCCCCCGATATGCGCATCGACGGCTGCGCAGTTCACCCGCGCATCCCAGCCGAACGTCTCGTCCATGCCCATATCGATGGCAACTAGCGTTGCGACCAGCAGCGCCAAGGCCAGAATGAAGCGGGTCATCCAGTTGCTGCCCCGCGCGTCGGTGGCAAGGGCCCCTCGTTCTCCGCCCGCTGCGGACGCGGCGACGTCGGTCATGGTTGCGCACCTTCCATCTCGAGGCGTTTCGGCTCCGCGCGAAAATCCTGCAGCAGAATCCAGAAACACATCAGCGCGACGATGAGGAGGATGAAAGTGCCTTCAAACGCCGTCCCTGCAAGCGAGATCAGCGCGGGAATGAGAAGACCGACGGTGAGAACGGCTGCGAGCGCGCGGGCCGGCAGGTCGACGACGAGGATCGCGGCATAGAGCGCGAGCTCGAAGAAGGCATATTCCTTGAGGCGCGGCGAACTGAGATAGAGCGCAAACATGGCAAGCACGGTGATGCGCATGGCCGCGCGGGGATGATCCATCAGCCAGCGATCCAGCTGCAACAGACGCGATCCCCCTTCCCGCACCGGCCGGTCCGCAGCCACCCGCAGGACGGACAAGGCGAACGGTACAAGCACGAGCGCGAGTGCCGCCAGCGCATAGGTCGCAAGCACGGCCGGCCTGCCCTCAATGCCGGCGTGATCCATCAGGCTCTGCGCGAGCAGCAGCAGCGACGGATTGACCTCCACGAGATTGACCGCGTGCTGGTTGGGAATCCGTCCCGCAATCGCAAGCAGCCAGCTCGCGAACAGATCGGGGTACAGCATCCGCGATATCAGGATCGGCAAGACGAAGCTGAACGCCGCCACCGCGGTCAGCATCAGCTTGCGCCGACGCGGCAGCGGCAGAAAATAAAGCGCAACCAGCACTGGGAAGAACACCAGCTTGAACGAGGTCACGAGGCCAAGCAGCGCAGCGCCGGCGAGACGCAAGGCGAAGCTCGGATTCTCCGGCGCTCCGCCGGCTGGCGCACGAAGCAGGAGCATCAACGCGATCGTGGTCAGCACGCCGCTCAGGATCGCGAAGTTGCCGGACACGTGCACCCATTCGAAACCGACGAAAGCGCCGAGCGCGCACAGCACCTGGAGCGCAACATCGCGCGCGCGCGTGCGCGTTCGGCGGAGACCGGGCAAGAGGAGACCGCAGAGGACGGCGAGGACGAGATAGACGCCCATGTAGTGACCGGCGAGAAAACCGCCTGTGCACAACGGGCGGAAGACATCCAGCGTCACGGGCAAATAGGGATAGGAGAGCGTGGTGACCTTCAGATTCCTAACGAAATAGGGATCGAGCCCCTTGGCATGCGCATCGACCGCCGCGCAATTGACGTGAAGGTCCCAGCCATAGTTCAGATCGAGCCGGGCATAATTGGCGATATTGCCGAGCACGAACAGCGCCGTCAGCGCGATCAGGCAGGCAAGCCAGGTCCCTCGTCTCGCAGCCGGGTCGGCCGAGGGTCCCAACCATCGTGCTGCATCGGTCACGTCGGACACAAACGGATACCTTTTGGCCTGGGTCGGTGAGGCGCCAAAATGGCGCCGGGAATCAGCCGCCACACTGGATAGGATGCGTTTCCGTTTCATCCCGCGGGGATCGAAGAGCCTCGTCCGTCGCCGACCTTTAGGCAGGAATGGTGAATCAGCGGTTTCCGGCCCATCGCAAGACTGCGTCCCGGGCGGCCCAGCGGGGCTGGCTCCCTCACCAATTTTTGTCCGCCCCGGTTCCGCCTGCCAGCCATCCCGAAACATGGGTTGTGCAACGCAGCATGGACGAGGAATAAAGTCGCTCGATTTCAGAGGTGAGCTTCTTGTCCGACATCAATGCCGATTCTTGGGTGTCCACGGGACACCGGCCCATGGGTTTTCCAGAATTCGTCATCGTGATCGCCTCCATCATGGCGCTGAATCCGCTCGCCATGGACATGATGCTGCCGGCGCTGCCCAACATCGGCACCGCCTTCAGGATTCCGGTCGCCAACCACCTCCAGCTGGTGCTGTCCACCTTCCTGATCGGCTTCGGCGCCGGCCAGTTCGTCATGGGCCCCCTGTCGGACCGCTTCGGCCGCCGGCCGGTGCTGCTCGGCGGCATGGCGGTCTATGCGGTGGCGAGCGTGCT
>NZ_JALBHA010000438.1:0-5565 GCF_023006445.1 Bradyrhizobium sp. SHOUNA76 | reverse complement strand
AGACGTAGCGCGCCGACGCGGCCGGTCGCGCGCATCGGCGCAGCGTCGTCCGCCAGTCCCCGGACGCGCATCTACGTCTACCCGACCGCGCCGGGCACCGGCAGGGGTCTCGATGTCGACAAGGTGCCGTCGGCGATCAACGCCGTCGATCCGAGCCAGATCAAGCGCACGGGCTCGCTGAACGTCACCGACGCGCTGCGCGACAACATCGCCGGCGTCAACATCACCGAGGTCACCGGCAATCCGTTCCAGCCGGATGTCGAATTCCGCGGCTTCGTCGCTTCGCCCGTGACGGGCACACCGCAAGGCCTTGCGGTGTATCAGAACGGCGTCCGCATCAACGAAGCCTTCTCGGATGCCGTCAATTGGGACCTGATCCCGACCGCCGCGATCAGGTCGGTGACGCTGGTGACCAACAATCCCGCCTTCGGCCTCAACGCGCTGGGCGGTGCGATCAATCTGCAAATGAAGGACGGTTTTACCTATCAGGGCGCCGAGATCGACGTGATGGGCGGCTCGTTCGGACGCGTCCAGGGCTCGGCGCAATGGGGCAAGCAGGTCGACAAGAACTACGGTGTCTACGCCGCGCTCGAAGGCCTTCGCGACAACGGCTTCCGCAATTTCTCGCAATCGACCGTGCGGCGCTTCTACGGCGATGTCGGCTACAAGGCTGGCGACAGCGAATTCCACGCCAATATGGGCGTCGCCAAGAACGATTTCGGCGCCAGCGCCACCGTTCCCGCCGAGCTGCTCGATAAATATTGGGGCGCGACCTACACCACGCCGCAGACCACGTCCAACCGCGTCGGCTATCTCAATCTGACCGGCAAGGCCGAGCCGACGCCGACCTGGACACTCGAGGGCGCCGCGCATGTGCGCAGGTACGAGCAGAAGCTCGTCGACGGCAATCCGACCGACGTGCAGGAATGCGCCGCCCCGGGGCTGCTGTGCTTCGGCGACGATGCGACGCCGGCGAACGGCACCAACGGCGCGCAGCTCGTCAATCCGTATCCGACCGGAACCATCCTTGGCGAGATCGACCGGAGCACGATACGTTCGACCAGTTTCGGCGTGTCAGGGCAGGCCACCAACACCGATCAGTTGTTTGGCCACGACAACCGCTTCGTGATGGGCGCGAGCTATGACGCCGGCGTCACGCGCTACAACGCCACCGCCGAGATCGGCTCGATCGGAGAAAACTACGTTGTCAGCGGGAGTGGCCTCTTTCTGGGGCCGACCGGCCAGCCGACGACGGTTGCCGGTCCCGTCTCGCTGCGGACCGTCAATCAATATAACGGCCTGTATGCGATGGACACGTTCAACGTCACGGATGCCTTCGCCATCACCGGCGGCGGCCGTTTCAACGTGGCGCGGATCTCGCTGGAGGACCAGCTCGGGACCGATCTCAACGGCGATCACACCTTCACGCGCTTCAATCCGGTGATCGGCGGCACCTACAAGATCACGCCGGGGCTGACCGCCTATGCCGGCTATTCCGAGGCCAACCGCGTGCCGACGCCGCTCGAACTCGGCTGCTCCGATCCAGCCCGCCCCTGCCTGATCGCGGCGTTCCTGGTCTCCGATCCGCCGCTCAAGCAGGTCGTCTCCAAGACCGTGGAAGCCGGCCTGCGCGGCACCAAGGAGCTGAATATCGGCACCCTCGGCTGGAAGATCGGCGGCTTCCGCGCCACCAATTACGACGACATCGTCGCGGTCCCCGTCGTCGGGCGGACCGGCTTCGGCTATTTCTCAAATGTCGGCCGTACTAGGCGGCAGGGCCTCGAGGCTGAGGTCAACATCAAATCGCCCACGCTTCAGTTCCAGGCGAGCTACGCCTTCGTCGACGCGCGCTATCTTGACCCCCTCGAGCTCGGCTCGGAAAGCCCGTTTGCCGATCCGGCCACGGACACTATCCAGGTCAGGCCCGGCAACCAGCTCCCCGCGATCCCGCGCCACCGCGTCAAGGTCGGCGTCGACTATGCCGTGACCGACGTCTGGAAGGTCGGCGGCAACGCGCTCTACGTCTCCAGCCAATACCTGGTCGGCGACGAGTCGAATCAGTTCGCGAAGCTGCCGTCTTATACGGTGTTCAATCTCCACACGTCCTACCAGGTGGCGAAGAACATCCAGCTCTATGGCAAGGTCGACAACATTTTCGACAAGCGCTACGCGACCTACGGACAGTTCTTCGACACAGGAGCCTTGCCCAACTTCACCAACGGCGGCAACGACTTCACCGACCCGCGCTCGCTCAGCCCGGCCCGGCCGCGCGCGTTCTATGCGGGGATGCGGGTGACGTTCTAGGCACGGGTCTGTGTCCGTACGGTTCGGTGCGTTCTAGGGTCGGTAAGGCGAGCTGCCGGAAGTCCCGGCGCCGGGCGTCGCGCCCCATGTTCCGCGATGGCGCTCGCTGAGCTTGCAGAATATTCCGCCTCCGGCATGATGGCTTCGGAGGCCTGCTTTGCCGTGTCGTTGAAGAATCCGGATGCCGTCGCTTCGATCGTTTCAGCGCTTCGGCACGTCTACGGTGACGAGGTCGCGCGATTCATGCTGGTCGAGGGCATGAGCCTCGCCGACTTGATCGATGCGATGTTTTCCGCGCCCTTGACGCACCGCGAGGCCGTTCGAGATATCACCGACGGATTGGACGATTTTGTCATTTCACCGGACCTGGGTCTCGTGTGGCACCTCAGGTACATCTATGGAGACGAGCCCGGCTCCCTGCATGTCGTGGACATGGAGATCGCCACGCCGGATGGCACGCTGGCAAGCAAGGACGTCTGGCTTCGTCTGTCCTCCTAGAGGCGGGGCCGCCCTTGGGATGATTCGGCCCCGTTCCGCGGGCGTTGTCTTTACCAGTCAGAAACCATCTCAAATGATCCGAAAATTTTAACGAAACCGCTCGGGCCTCTCCGCGTCAGTTTGTTGGAGGGCCGGTGTGATGACAGAGCGCCAATTGAGAGAGCAGGAATGCCAGATCGCGCGTTATCGGCGTTTGGAACGGGAGGTTACGGACCCGCTCGCCGCGTGTCTGCTCCACGGCATCGTCGAGGAGCTTGAAGCCGAGCTGCGTAAGCAGCGTCCGGATTGGCACGGGCCACGTGATTAACGCTTTCTTAGCGCTAGTCATGCGGATTATTGTGGGGGATGTCAGGGGAGACTGCTCCCATGCTGAAGGACGGCACATATGCGGCGTGGTACAAGACGCCGCTCGATCAGGGGACCGGCATCGTCCATGTCGCGGACGGACAGATTTGGGGCCGTGACAGCCTGATGACCTACCACGGCTCGTGTCAGGTCGATGGAGATCGCTTCACCGCCACGGTGTCGACGAAGCGTCATACCGACGGACGTGCCACGGTGTTCGGCGTGGACGACGAGCTCATTTTGGATATCGAGGGAAACTGCCCCGGCAAGATCGCGACTTACACCGCGACGGCACAGCAAGTGCCGGGAATGGTCCTCCAGGGAACGCTCATTCTCACCGAACAGCAGCCGCCGGCACATGACCAGGCTGAGCAGCGCACAGCCTTCAACCCCGGCAAGCTGCCAAAGTTGCCGAAGCGCTCGCGCTGATCACGGGAGCCGGCGCATCTGCTGGCCCGCATCCATATGTCGCGCCCCAGACCGCGCGATTCTGCATCCGGCTTTCCCCAAAGCTTGCTTCTCAAACCGCCCTGAACTCGCCATTGTGCGCCCGCAACAGCTCGGAGCGGAGAAGCATCAATGTCGGACAAGGTCTCGCGTCGCCGGTTCGCGAAAATCGCGGGGCTGTCTGCGGCCGGCTTGACCGGTCCGATTGACGCGGCAAAGGCCAAGCCGGCAGCGGCGCCGCGCGCCGGCTTTCCGGCGGGCTTCGTCTGGGGCACGGCGACCTCGTCCTACCAGGTCGAGGGCGCGGTCGACGAGGATGGGCGAGGGGCCTCGATCTGGGACAAGTTCGTGCGCATCCCCGGCAAGATCGAGGACGGCACCACGGGCGACCGCGCCAATGAGCATTATCACCGCTACAAGGAGGACATCGCGCTCATCAAGGCGCTCGGCTGCAAGGCCTACCGCTTCTCGGTGGCCTGGCCGCGGCTGTTTCCGGACGGCGACGGCAAGCCCAACCCGAAGGGGCTCGACTTCTACAACCGGCTCATTGACGAGCTCCTGAAGAACGGCATCGAGCCGTGGTTGACGCTCTATCATTGGGACCTGCCGCAATCGCTCCAGGATCGCTTCGGCGGCTGGCGCTCGACGGAGACCTGCAAGATCTTCGGCGACTACGCGGCCTATGTCGCAAAGCATCTGACCGACCGCGTCAAAAACGTGTTCACGCTGAACGAGAGCGGCCGCTTCGTCTATTTCGGTTACGGCATCGGCATCGACGCGCCGGGCCTGACGCTGCCGCAAGCCGAGGTCAACCAGATCAGGCACAACAGCGCGCTCGCGCACGGGCTCGCGGTGCAGGCGGTGCGCGCCCATGGCCGCCGTGGCACCAAAGTGGGGCCGGCGGAGAACGTCGATGCCTGCGCCCCTGCGATCGACACGCCGGAGAACGTCCGCGCCGCCGAGATTGCGCTCCGCGAAATGAATGCCGGCTATCTCAACGTCATCATGACGGGCCGCTATACCGACGCCTTCCTGAAATTCGCCGGGCCGAACGCGCCGAAATTCACCGATGCGGAGCTGAAGACCATCTCCTCGCCGGTCGATTTCCTCGGCCTCAACATCTACGCGCCGCAGAACTACGTGGTGGCCTCCGACCAGGGCGCAGGCTTCATGCCGCTGCCGATCCCGAAATCGTTCCCGCACATGAATTCGGACTGGCTGCGCGTCGGGCCGGAGACGCTCTATTGGGTGCCGAAGCTGGCGGCAAAGATCTGGAAGACGGACGCGATCTATATCAGCGAGAACGGCGCATCCGGCGACGACGTCGTGACGCCGGATGGCAAGATCTACGACACCGACCGCATCATGTACCTGCGCAACTATCTCGCCCAGCTCCAGCGCGCCACCAATGAGGGCGTGCCGGTGCGCGGCTATTTCCTCTGGAGCCTGATGGACAATTTCGAGTGGGTGTATGGGCTGAACAAGCGTTTCGGACTGTACCATGTCAATTTCGACACGCAGGTCCGCACGCCGAAACTCAGCGCCAGTTTTTATCGCAACGTGATCGCGAAGAACGCGGCGGGAGCGTGACCGCTTCCCTCGTGTAGAAGTCGTCCTGCCCGGGCTCGTCCCGCCTGCGTGGCCGAAGCCGCCTCGGCGAGGCGAGGGCGGGACAAGCCCGGCCATGACGTCGCTGAGGCTTTCGCGCAGCGGAAAATCCGGGTGAGGGGCGGGAGAGGGCGTGGCCACCCCGCATTGACTCTCCTCTCCGCCTTATTCAGAACCGTCCTCAACACTCACAACAAGAGGACAACGCCAATGGCTGACGCGCTGATCATCGATGCCTGCCGGACCCCGCGCGGCGTCGGCAAGGCCGGCAAGGGAGCGCTGTCGGGTATTCATCCGCAGCAGCTCGGCGCAACCGTGCTGCGGGCGCTCGCGGCGCGCACCGGCATCAACACGGCCGACGTG
>NZ_JALBHA010000437.1:0-5588 GCF_023006445.1 Bradyrhizobium sp. SHOUNA76 | reverse complement strand
GTTGCGGGCGCGGATTTGCTCCGGCGAAGGCTTCGAGGCCGTCGGACGCGGACGCGCGACAGGAGCGTCGACCGTCACCGGCGGCAGGTTCGACTGCTGCGCCTGCGCCCCGCTCGAAACGGACGCCGCTGCGATCAAGCTCGCAACCGCGGAGACCTTCTTGCCGGAAACGCACGCGAACTTTTCATTCCCCAGATCGAATGCTGCGACCGAACGCAACGACTTCGGTGCGACCACCTGCCCCATTACCAAACGCCCCATCTTCCTGTTCGCTCATTCACTTCGACGAACGATGGGTTGTTGGTATCGGCCGCAAAATAGTGGGTCAATGCGAGCGCCTCGCAAGAACCCTTGAATCAATCCAGATCAAAACAATTCTAAACTGCAGTTTGAAATCGTTCTAAGCTAAGACTGGACTCATTCTAAAGACGACGCCAAATGCGTGCAATTGACGGTGTGCTTTCAGCATCAATCGCTGCTCGGCGGCTTCATCAGCGAGAACAATTCATCGACGGTCTTCTGCGCGACCGCGCGCACGCGATCGGTGTTGTCCATCCCCGCGATGTTGACGCCATTCACGACGGCCTTGATCTCGTCTCGGAAGTCGGTGAGGAAGCGCAAGGGATCGCGCTGCTCGTTGGCCACACGCGCGATCAATCCCGTGATCAGAATCTGACACGCGATCAGCTTGCCGTTCAATTCGTCCATGCTGCGCTCCCTTGTGGCGGCGCCGATATGGACGATGCCGAAATTCCTGACAACCGAAACAGCTTCCGCGGTATTTAGAAACGTTCTTGTCGCCGGCACCGAGCCGCGGCTCGGCGCGGCGCCATTGAGGTTGAGCACATCGTCTGCGAGTGCCGCACAAGACTTGCCCGCCGATCGATCCGGCCGAGAAAATGCAGCACTGCACACCGCCGCGCCAGACCACTGCCCAGGTGGTGCAAAGCTTTCCAATTGTTTAGGATTCTCAACGGATAGTGCTGTTTACACTGGAACTTGGCGTGTATTATACAAACGCGGTGGAACCCTGCGATTGCCCTATAATTCATAGCTGAGGGCACGAGCCGACACGAGACGACATGAAAAAGTCCCGGCCGATCCTCTGGCTTCTCATCATCGCGGCAGCGGCCTCCGCGGGTTACTATGGTTGGCAGAAATTCGGGCCTGAAGCCGGAAAAACCCAGACCGCCCAGAAGGGTCCACCCCGCCCGCCCGCCGTCCCCGTAAGCGTTGCGCCGGTTCAGAAGCTCGACTTCCCGGTCTACCTGACCGGTCTCGGCACAGTTCAAGGCTTCAACACCGTCCAGGTCCGCAGCCGGGTCGACGGTCAGATCGACAAACTCGCCTTCAAGGAAGGGCAGATTGTCCAGCAGGGCGAGCTTCTGGTCGCGATCGATCCCCGTCCCTATCAAGCCACGCTCGACCAGGCCAAGGCCAAGAAGGCGCAGGACGAGGCGAGCCTCGCCAACGCCAATCTCGAACTCCAGCGCGCCATGAAGCTCGGCGAATTCGCGACCGCGCAGCGGGTCGATACCCAGCGCTCCACAGTTGCCCAGCTCACCGCCCAGATCGCCGCCGACGAAGCCGCGATCGCCAACGCCCAGACCCAGCTCGACTACACGCAGATCAAGGCGCCGATCACGGGGGTCGCAGGGCTCCGCCAGGTCGACATCGGCAACATCGTCAACGCCTCGACGCAGACGGGCATCGTCACGATCTCGCAGGTCGAGCCGATCACCGTGATCTTCACGGCACCGGAAGACCAGCTCCCTTATATCAGCGAAGGCCAGCGGGCCGGTGCGCTCAAGGTGATCGCCTTCACGACCGACGGCAAGAAGACGCTGGCCGAGGGCAAGCTCGCGGTCATCAACAACCAGGTCGACACCACCAGCGGCACCATTCGGCTCAAGGCGGTGTTCGACAACAAGGACCACACCTTGTGGCCGGGCCAGTCGGTTTCGACGCGGCTCCTGGTTCGGACGCTGAAAGACGCGACCGTGGTTCCCGATGATGCTGTCCAGCATTCCACCGACGGCCTGTACGCTTATACCGTCAATCAGGACAACAAGGCCGAAGTGCACAAGATCAAGGTCAGCTACAGCATCGACGGACGCTCGGTCGTCGATGAAGGCCTGATCCCCGGGCAGCAGGTCATCACCGGCGGTCAATTCAAGGTGCAGCCCGGAAGCCTCGTCTCGACAGCGGTGGCGAGCTCGGATCCGGCGCAGAACAAGGTTCGACAGGAATGACCGAGGGCGGGATTTCGGCACCTTTCATCCGTTATCCCATCGGCACCTCGCTGCTGATGGCCGGCATCCTGTTCGTCGGCCTCGTTGCCTACCCGCTGCTGCCGGTCGCGCCGCTGCCGCAGGTGGACTTCCCGACCATCCAGATCACCGCCAACCTGCCCGGCGGCAGCCCCGAGACGATGGCCTCGTCAGTGGCGCAGCCGCTCGAACGGCAATTCGCGCAGATCCCCGGCATCGCCCAGATGACCTCGACGAGCTATCTGGGCACGGCGTCGATCACCATCCAGTTCGACCTCAATCGCAGCATCGACGGTGCCGCCAACGACGTCCAGGGTGCCATCAACGCCGCCAGCGGCCAACTGCCGAAGAACCTGCCCTCGCCGCCGACCTACCGCAAGGTCAACCCGGCGGACGCCCCGATCCTGCTGCTGTCGGCGACCTCCGAGACGTTGCCGTTGACCAGCGTCAGCGACGCCGTCGACGCCCAGCTCGCCCAGCAGATCAGCCAGCTTTCGGGCGTCGCGCAGGTCTTCATCGGCGGACAGCAGAAACCTTCGATCCGCATTCAGGTCGATCCCGGAAAGCTTGTGGCAAAGGGCCTGTCGCTGGAAGACGTGCGCAGTGCGATCGCGATCACCACGGTCGACAGCCCCAAGGGCAATATCGACGGCGAGAGGCGCGCCTATACGATCTACGCCAACGACCAGCTCACGCACTCGAAGGACTGGAACGACGTCATCATCGCCTATCGCAACGGCGGTCCGTTGCGCATCCGCGACATCGGCCAGGCGGTCAGCGCCGCCGAAGACGCCAAACAGGCGGCCTGGGCCAATGGCAAGCGCGGCGTGTTCCTGGTGATATTCAAGCAGCCCGGTGCCAACGTCATCGAGACCGTCGACCGCATCAAGGCCACCCTGCCCCGGCTGGTGGCTGCTATTCCGCCCGCAATCAAGATCGAGCTGATCAGCGACCGCACCACGACGATCCGCGCCGCGGTGGAAGACGTCCAGTTCACCCTGCTCCTGACCATCGCGCTCGTGGTCATGGTCATCTTCATCTTCCTGCGCAGCTTCTGGGCCACCGTCATTCCCACGGTGACGGTGCCATTGGCGTTGCTCGGCGCATGCGCCTTGATGTGGGTGGTCGGCTATTCGCTCGACAATTTGTCGCTGATGGCGCTCACCATTGCGGTCGGATTCGTGGTCGATGACGCCATCGTGATGCTCGAGAACATCACCCGCTACATCGAAGAAGGCGACTCGCCCATGGTGGCCGCCTTCAAGGGTTCCAAGGAAATCGGCTTCACGATCGTCTCGATCAGCATCTCGCTGGTCGCGGTGCTGATCCCCCTGCTGCTGATGGGCGGCATCATCGGGCGCCTGTTCCGCGAGTTCGCCGTGGTGCTGGCGATGACCATCTTCGTCTCGATGTTCGTGTCGCTGACGCTGACGCCGATGATGGCCTCGCGCTTCCTGCGCGCGCATGGCGAGGTGACGCACGGCAAATTCTACCAATGGAGCGAGCGCGCCTTCGACGGGCTGCTGCGCGGCTACGAATACGTGCTCGACCACGCCCTGGCCTGGCGACGCACCACGCTGGCGATCTTCTTCGCCACGCTCGGATTGTCGATCTACCTGTTCGTCCTGATCCCGAAGGGCTTCTTCCCGCAACAGGACGTCGGCCTTATCACGGCCACATCCGAAGCCTCGCAGGACATTTCGTTCAAGGAGATGGTCAGGCGCCAGGAGCAGCTCGGCAAGATCATCCTGGCCGATCCCGACATTGCCAGCGTTGCCATGTCGATCGGCGGCAGTGGCCGCGCCGGCAACAACGGCAATTTGTTCATCACGCTGAAGCCGCGCGACCAGCGCCAGGCCTCGGCGCAGGAGATCATCGCGCGGCTGCGTCCGCAGTTCGACAAGGTCGAGGGCGCCCGCCTCTACATGCAGGCCGCCCAGGACGTCCGGCTCGGCGGCCGGCCGACCCGTACGCAGTTCGAATTCACGCTGCAGGACGCCAATCTGGACGAACTCAACGAATGGGCGCCAAAGATTCTCTCCAAGATGCAGACGCTGCCGCAACTGCGCGACGTCGCGACCGACCAGCAGACGCGGGGCACCACCGTCCAGCTCAAGATCAACCGCGACACCGCCTCGCGCTACGGCATCCAGCCGCAGATGATCGACGACACGCTGTATGACGCCTTCGGACAGCGGCAGGTCACGCAGTATTTCACTCAGCTCAACACCTACAAGGTGATCCTCGAAGTCCTGCCGGAAATGCAGGGCAGTCTCGAGACATTGAACAAGCTCTATCTGAAATCGCCGCTGACCGGCGAACAGGTGCCGCTGTCGACCTTCGCGACCTGGACCACCGATCCGGTCCGCCCGCTCTCGATCAGCCACCAGGGCCAGTTTCCGGCGATCACGATCAGCTTCAACCTCGCGCAAGGGGTTGCGCTCGGCCAGGCGACCGAAGCCGTCCAGAAGGCGATGGCCGATCTCGGAACGCCGCCGACACTCAATTCCAGCTTCCAGGGCACCGCGCAGGCGTTCCAGCAGTCGCTCGGCACCGTGCCGCTGCTGATCCTCGCCGCACTCGTCGTGGTCTATCTGATCCTGGGCATCCTCTACGAGAGCTACATCCATCCGATCACGATTCTGTCGACCCTGCCCTCGGCCGGCGTCGGCGCGCTCGCGATCCTGATGGCGGCCGGCTTCGACTTCAGCCTCATTGCCCTGATCGGAATCATTCTCCTGATCGGCATCGTGAAGAAGAACGGCATCATGATGGTCGACTTCGCGATCGCCGCCGAACGCGACGAGCACAAGACGCCGGCGGAATCGATCCGCCAGGCCGCGCTGCTGCGCTTCCGCCCCATCATGATGACGACGATGGCCGCGCTGCTCGGCGGCGTGCCCTTGATGCTCGGTCACGGCACCGGCGCCGAGATCCGCCAGCCCCTCGGCTACGCCATGGTCGGCGGCCTGATCGTCAGCCAGGCACTGACGCTGTTCACCACGCCCGTGGTCTATCTCTATCTCGACGAACTCAACAACTGGTTCTCGGGCTGGGGCCGTCCGAGTGACGGTGACAGCCACGAGACGGTCGAGCACGGCACCGTCAAGGAAGCCGCCGAGTAAGCTTGCGCCGCGTCTCCCGCGACGCTACAGCGAGACCCCCGGTTCACGCCAACGTGGTTTCGCCATGCCCATGCAATCCCGATTTGTCGCCCTCGCCGCCGCGGTCCTGTTGTCAACGGGGGCCGCCTATGCGCAGCAAGGCGCGAAGAAGAACGCCCCCGCCCCGGCGGCACAGCCTGCTCCGGCCCCGACG
>NZ_JALBHA010000436.1:0-5624 GCF_023006445.1 Bradyrhizobium sp. SHOUNA76 | reverse complement strand
GCTATGGCCCGCTGCATCTCGGCACCGACATCGGCGGATCGGTGCGCCTGCCCGCAGGCTGGTGCGGCCTCGTCGGATTGAAGCCGAGTTTTGGCCGGGTGCCGATCGATCCCACTTATGTCGGCCGCGTCGCCGGCCCCATGACCCGTACGGTCGACGATTGCGCGCTGATGATGAGTGCGATCGCAAAGCCGGACCGGCGCGACGGCATGAGCCTGCCCGCCGAACCGCTCAACTGGAAGGGCCTGGAGAAATCTCCGCGCAAGCTGCGCGTCGGCCTGATGCTCGATCCCGGCTGCGGCTTGGCGCTGGAGAAGCCGGTGCGCGAGGTCGCGGTGAAGGCGGCCAAGGCGTTCGAATCCGCCGGCGCCGTCGTCACCGAGGTCGACGGCATCCTCACGCGCGAGATGCTCGATGGCCTCGACAACTTCTGGCGTGCGCGGATGTGGGACGATCTGGCCAAGCTGACGCCGGCCGAACAGGCCAAGGTGCTGCCCTATATCTTCAAATGGGGCGAGTCCGGCGCCAAGCTGTCGGGCGTCGACGTCATCCGCGGCTTCAACCAGACCATGGCGATCCGCGCGGCGGCGTCAAAGCTGTTCTGCGAGCTCGACTACGTAATCTCGCCGACCGCGCCAAACGTGAACTATGCGGCGGAATGGGCCTCGCCGACCAACGATCCGATCAAGCCGTTCGAGCACATCGCCTATACCGTGCCGTGGAATATGTCGGAGAACCCCGCCGTCTCGATCAACGGCGGCTTTGACTCCAAGGGGTTTCCCATCGGCGTGCAGATCGTCGGCCGCCGCTTCGACGATACAGGCGTGCTCGGCATGGCCAAGGCCTTTGAAGGTTTACGCGGGCCACAGCGGCCCTGGCCGAGCCCGCCGGCGAAGTAACATGCGTCATGGCCGGGCTTGTCCCGGCCATCCACGTTCCTCTACTGGCCGCCACGTGCCCAGTCCGCGCAAGACGGACGGTGGCGATCATGCATCTCGTCTCAGCGAGACCGAATTCAAGACAGGGAAGGAAACCACCATGGCGTATGAGACGATCAAATACGAGATCGCCGAGCAGATCCTCACCATCACGCTGAATCGACCCGACAAGCTCAACGCCTTCAACGCGCAGATGCAGGCCGAGCTGATCGACGCGTTCGACGCGGCCGACAAGGACGACAATGTCCGCGCCATCATCGTCACCGGCGCCGGCCGTGGTTTTTGCGCGGGCGCCGACCTCTCCTCCGGCGCCGACACGTTCGATCGCGACGCGCGCCGTGGTCCCGTGAAGCGGTTCGCCGACGGCAAGGTCGACTACGGCGATCCGCAGGTGCGCGATGGCGGCGGCCAGGTGACCCTGCGCATCTTCAAATGCCTCAAGCCCGTGATCGCCGCGGTGAACGGTCCCGCGGTCGGCATCGGCGTCACCATGCAGCTTGCGATGGACATCCGCATTGCGTCGGACGCGGCGCGGTTCGGCTTCGTCTTCTCCCAGCGCGGCATCGTGCCGGAGGCGGCGTCGAGCTGGTTCCTGCCGCGCATCGTCGGCATCTCGCAAGCGCTGGAATGGTGCTATTCGGGCCGCGTCTTCCCGGCGCAGGAGGCGCTTGCGGGGCGTCTCGTCAGCAAGGTCGTAGCCCCTGACGATCTGCTGCCAACCGCCCGCGCGCTCGCCAAGGAATTTGCCGCCAAGACCGCGCCGGTGTCCGTGGCGCTGATCCGCCAGATGATGTGGCGCATGATGGGCGCCGACGATCCCATGGAAGCCCACAAGGTCGACAGCCGCGGCATCTACGCCCGTGGCCGCTCCGACGACGTGAAGGAAGGCGTGGTGTCGTTCCTGGAGAAGCGTCCGGCGCAGTTCAAGAACAAGGTGTCCACCGATATGCCGGACTATTTCCCGTGGTGGACGGAGCGGGAGTACAAATGACGCTCTCGTAGGGTAGGCAAAGCGAAGCCTGCCCACGCAATTTTCGCGATCAAGAGACATGGTGGGCACGGCGCTTGCGCGCCTTTGCCCACCCTACGGCACCTTCACTCCATCACCAGCGCCACGCGCCCAATCGCCTTGCGGTCGATCAAGAGCCGCATCGCCTTTGCATAATCCGCCAGCGGCAGGCGGTGCGAGACGTTCGGGCGCAGCTTGCCCTCCTCCGCCCATTGCAGCAGCGCCTTCAGACGCACCTCGCCGAGCGCCGGATTCTTCCGCACCGCTTCACCCGCCCGCACGCCGAGAACGCTGGCGCCCTTGATCAGCAGGAGATTGGTTTTCGCCGAGCCGATGCCGCCGGTGAAGCCGATCACCAGCAGCCGCGCGCCCCAGGCGATGCAGCGCATCGAGTCCTCGAAGACCTGGCCGCCGACGGGATCGAACACGACGTCGGCGCCGCGACCATCGGTGATGCGCTTGACCGCATCGCGAAACGGCTCGCGGTCGTAGCGGACGAGGTGATCGGCGCCGCGGGCCTGGGCGATAGCGAGCTTCTCGTCGCTGGAAGCGGTCGCGATCACGGTCGCACCCAGCATCTTGCCGATCTCGACGGCAGCAAGGCCAACGCCGCCGCCGGCGCCATGCACCAGCAGCACCTCGCCGGGCGCAATTCGGCCGCGGTCGATCAGCGCGTGATAGGCGGTGCCGTGGCCGGCGAGATAGGTCGCAGCCTCGGCGTAGTCGAATGTCGACGGCTTGGGGGTGAGCTGCGACGGCGTGACGACGGCTTCCTCGGTGAATGCGCCGTGGCGCATCTTGACGATGACCTTGTCGCCGACGGCAACACCGCTCGCCTCCGCGCCCACCTCGGTCACGTCCCCAGCGGCTTCCATGCCCGGTGTGAACGGCAGTTCCGGCTTGAGCTGATATTCGCCGGCGGCCATCAGCACGTCGGGAAAGTTCAGCCCCGCGGCGCGGATCGCGACGCGCACCTCCCCCGGCTTCAGAGCGCGCGGCGGAAACTCCTCCAGCCGCAACGTTTCGGGCGAGCCGAGCGTGCGGCAGACGACGGCGCGCACCATCAGGCCGCGCTCGCCTTGCTGCGCTTGAGCGCCTCGCGGATCAGCGGCAGGCGATCGTTGCCGAAGTACATATCGGTCTTGCCAACGAAGATCGTCGGCGAGCCGAAGCCGCCGCGGGCGACGACCTCCTCGGTGTTGGCCTTGAGCTGATCCTTGATCCCCTGCTCCGCGATACCGGCGAAGAATTTCGGCGCGTCGATGCCGACCTGCTTGCAGATGTCGGCAAGCACCGCGTCCTGCGAGATGTCCTTGTCGGCGCTCCAATAGGCCTCGAACACGGCCGTCGCAAACGGCACCACGTCTTTACCCAACCAGATACAGCCGCGCATCACCTTCACGCTGTTCACCGGAAACACCGTCGGCGGCATCTTGATCGCAAGGCCTGCCGAGCGCGCCCAGTCCTGAAGGTCCTTCTTCATATAGCGCGCCTTCAGCGGCACTGGCGTCTCGCGCTGCGCGTAGACGCTCGGGTTGACCGTATTGAAGATGCCGCCGACCAGGATCGGTCGCCAGACGATCTCGGCGCCCAGTTCCCTGGCGAGCGGCTGGATGTTGTGGAAGGCGAGATAGGTCCAGGGGCTGGAGCAGTCGAAGAAGAATTCGATCATGGCGTTTCCTTTTACTTGTATCGGTAGGCTCTATGTTCCGTCATTGCGAGCGAAACGAAGCAATCCAGAATCTTTCCGCGGAGACAGTCTGGATTTCTTCGTCGCAAGGGCTCCTCGCAATGACGAGGTGAGAGCAGTGGCCGTTACTTCCTTCCCAACACTTCCTTCGCACGCTGCCCGAACATGATCTTGCGTGATTCCTCGTCGAACGGCTCTTTCACGAATTTTCCGATCGCAAGCCCCGCCTGCACCTGCGGCCTGGCGCGGACCTCGGCATACCAGCGCTTCACGTTCGGATAGTCGTCGAGCGTAAAGCCCTGCGCCTTGTGGGTCATGGTCCAGGGGAAGCAGGCGATGTCGGCGATGGAATAATCGCCGGCGACATAGGCACCGGTGTTCTCCAACTGCCGGTCGAGCACCCCATACAGCCGAGCCGCCTCGTCGCGGTAACGCTGGATCGCATAGGGAATCTTCTCCGCCGCATAGAGCGCGAAATGGCCGTGCTGGCCGAGCATCGGTCCGAGGCCGGCCATCTGCCACATCACCCACTGGATGGTGGTGGAGCGGCCGCGCAAGTCGGTCGGCAGCAGGCGGCCGGTCTTCTCCGCCAGATAAACCAGAATTGCGCCGGTCTCGAAGGCCGAGAACGGTTCGCCGCCGTCTGCGGGTGCGTGATCGACGATGGCGGGGATGCGATTGTTCGGGGAGATCGCCAGAAACTCGGGACCGAACTGCTCGCCGGTGCGGATGTTGATGGGCTTCACGGTGTAGGGAAGCCCGAGTTCCTCCAGCATGATCGAGATTTTCCAGCCGTTCGGCGTCGGCGCGTAATAGAGGTCGATCATGACCTTTCCCTTGGCCCTTCCTGTGGGCCTTCCCTGTCATCGCCGCTGGAATAGAGCGCGACTTTCGTTGTTCTGTACCTCGACGTTAGGACATGGCAGGAAGAGGCGCAACACAACCGGCCGGGAGGGCCGCCATGCTGTTTCCAACCACGATCGCCGGCTCCTTGCCAAAGCCGGAATGGCTCGCCGAGCCCAACATGCTCTGGGCGCCCTGGAAATCTCAAGGCGAGGAGCTTCTCCGCGCCAAGCGCGACGCGACGCTGATCTGGGTCAAGATCCAGGAGGACGCCGGCATCGACATCGTCACCGAGGGCGAGCAGGCCCGTCAGCATTTCGTCCACGGTTTCCTGGAGAAGATCGACGGCATCGATTTCGCCCACAAGGTCGAGATGGGCATCCGGAAAGATCGCTACAAGGCGATGGTCCCGCAGGTGGTCGCGCCGCTCCGGCTGAAGGAGCGCGTGCATGCCTTTGAGGCGCGCGCGGCGCGCACGCATACGAAGAAGAAGCTGAAGTTCACGCTGCCCGGTCCGATGACCATCATCGACACCATTGCCGACCGCTATTATGGCGACCGCGTGAAGATGGCGTTTGCCTTCGCCGAGCTGCTCAACGAGGAGGCCAAGGCATTGCAGGCCGACGGCATCGATCTGGTTCAGTTCGACGAGCCCGCCTTCAATGTCTACATGGACGAGGTCAACGATTGGGGCATCAAGGCGCTGGAGCGCGCGGCACAGGGCCTGACCTGCGCCACGGCCGTGCACATCTGCTACGGCTACGGCATCAAGGCCAACACCGACTGGAAGGAGACGCTCGGCAGCCAATGGCGGCAGTACGAGCAGATCTTTCCGGCGATCGACGCCAGCCCGATCCAGCAGGTCGCGATCGAATGTCGCAATTCGAAAGTGCCGCTCGACCTGCTCGCGCTCTTGAAGAACAAGATCGTGCAGGCCGGCGTGATCGACGTCGCCAGCGACATTGTGGAGACCGCCGAAGACGTCGTGCAGGTGATCGACGCGGTGTCGAAATTCGTGCCCAAGAGCAACATCATCGCCACCACCAATTGCGGCATGGCGCCGATGCGGCGCGAGATCGCCGAAGCCAAGCTGATGGCGCTCGGCGCCGGCGCCGCGCTGGCGCGCGAGAAGCTCGGGTGACGG
>NZ_JALBHA010000435.1:0-5628 GCF_023006445.1 Bradyrhizobium sp. SHOUNA76 | reverse complement strand
ATCAACTGTTCGACGCCTGGGACGAGCGCCGCCGCCAACGCGAACGCGAGGCCGCCGAACGCGAAGCGCTGGAGGCCGCCGTGCACGAGCCCGATGAGCCCGTCGTCGACGACGAGAGCGATGACGGCGAAGGCGAGGGGCACAAGAAAAAGAAGAAAAAGAAACACAAGGACTAGTCGCGCGTCCGGGGCCCATCTGAGTAAGGGCTTAGCTCGCGATTTTCTGGGTCCCGGCTCTGCGTCGCACCGCCAACGCGCCGCGCCGCGTCCGGGACACGAACTCGGTTCAGGAAGCCGCCGAGGAATCATCTTTGCGCGGCAGCATGCCCATGCGCTCGAACTGCCAGCGCATGGCGCGATACCAGAGATAGCCGACCGCCGCGCCGCACAGAGCGAGGATGATCACGTTCGCGCTCGAGAACGAGCCGCTCCACCACATCATCCACGCCGTCCACAGCAGCGTGAAGATGATGGCACCTGCTTTCAGCGGAAGAAGGGGGCGGCTCATGATCGTGCTCCGGGCTGTCAAAATCCCGGCGAACATCATCACGCACCAAGAGGCCTTCTTCCGTGAGCCAGATCACGGAATGACTTTCTGCGATCGCTAGCCGAACCGTAGCCGTGAGCGTTCCCTCGCCCTTTCCGCCTCAATCTCGCGGTCGCGCGCCGGCGCATGGGTATGCAGCGAAGTCAGGAGGTTTCGTGCGGCCTCCGAGACCTCCGCCACCGCACGGTCGAACGCCGCCTCGTTGGCCTGCGACGGCTTGTTGAAACCGGACAGTTTGCGCACGAACTGGAGCGCGCTGGCGTGGATCTCATCCTCCGTCGCCGGCGGCTCGAAGTTGAACAGCGTCTTGATGTTGCGGCACATGCAGGGGTCTCTCCGGATATTTCCTTGAAGACGATCGGCGGAGCGGAAATCCTACATCCTTCTCCGCTCTTCTGCTAAGTTCCCCCGCAACGCGGGCGCCGACCATGAGCCGCAACGGGGGAGAGAAACATGGAAGCTTCCTACGCCGCATTGACGGCTGTCCTGCTGTCCTTTTCGACACCGATATGGGCCGCCGATTATCCGGCCCCCAAGCAGGGCGACTGGATCGCCAGGGATTTCAAATTCCACACCGGCGAGACCATGCCGGAACTGAAGCTGCATTACACCACCGTCGGTGAGCCCACCGGCCAGCCGGTGCTGGTGCTGCATGGAACGGGCGGCTCGGGCACCGGTATGCTGGGGCCTTCCTTCGGTGGTGAACTGTTCGGCCCGGGGCAACCGCTCGACGCCTCCAAATATTACATCATCATTCCCGACAATATCGGCCACGGCAAATCATCGAAGCCGTCGGACGGCATGAAGACGAGCTTTCCGAAATACAATTACGACGACATGGTCGAGGCGCAGTATCGCCTGGTGACGGAGGGCCTCGGCGTCAAGCATCTGCGGCTCGTCATCGGCAATTCGATGGGCGGCATGCAGACCTGGCTGTGGGGCGAGAAATATCCGAAGGCGATGGATGCGCTGATCCCGATGGCCTCGCAGCCGACCGAGATGGCCTCGCGCAACTGGATGATGCGTCGGATCATGCTCGACACCATCCGCAACGATCCCGACTACAACGGCGGCAATTACACCAGCCAGCCGCGCATGATGAAATATGCCCTCGCCGCCTACGGCATCGCGAGCATCGGCGGCACGCTGGCCTATCAGGCGCAGGCGCCGACGGCAGCGAAGGCCGACAAGATCGTCGACGACCGGCTGGCGACGCCGATCACGGCGGATGCCAACGACTTCGTCTATCAGTGGGAGTCCTCGCACGACTACAATGCCGGCGAGAAGCTGGAGGCCATCGAAGCGTCGCTGCTGCTGATCAATTCCGCCGACGACGAGCGCAACCCGCCCGAGACCGGCATCACGGACGCTGCGATGAAGCGGGTCAAGAACGGGCGCCTGTTCCTGATCCCGGCGAGCGCCGAGACGCGCGGTCATGGCACCACCGGCAATGCGAAATTCTATGGCGAGCAGGTGCGGCAGTTGCTTGAGACCACGCCGCAGCGCGCGATGTAGATCGCCGAGCGCGCCATCATATCGCAACGCATCATATGCGGCGCCTCGGCGCCGCATATTATTTGAGCATGCAATGCGCTGACAGCTCGGGCTTAATCGCGTCAACAATACGAATCGACGCGCGGGACAATCGCGCGCCACTGGCACGACGCGACGAGGAGGATCGCATGCACAGGCTCGCACTGTGCGTTTGGCTGGCCGCGCTGACGAGCGCCGCATTCGCGTTCGACAACGGACAATACGACCACGTCCCGCCCGACATCCGCGCCTGGTTCAAGAGCGTGATCGCGCCGAACGGCGTGCCCTGCTGCGACATCTCCGACGGCCATCGCACCGACTACGACGTGCGGAGTGGCGCCTATTGGGTGCCGATCGAGGGACAATGGATGGAGGTGCCCGAACGCGCCATCATCCGCGGCCAGGGCAATCCGGTCGGCCAGGCCGTCGTCTGGTACGTTCACCACCGCGGCGCCATCATCATCAGCTGCTTCGTGCCGGCGGACGCAGTCTAGCATGATGGATTTCGTTGGCTGAGGCGGCCCGATCGGGTAGCTTGTCGCAAAGCTGATGCGGAGGCACGCCGTTGACCGATCTTTGCGCCGAAGACCTCGCCACCATCTATGCCAAGCCGAGCCCGCGCGTGATCGCGAAGGCGCGTCCCGCGATCGACGCGCATGCGAAGAAATTCATCGAGATGTCGCCGTTCTGCGTGCTCGCGACATCGGGCGCGGACGGCAGCGTCGATGCCTCGCCGCGCGGCGGCAGTGTCGGCTTCGTCCACGTCGCAGGTCCCAACCAGATCTTGATGCCCGACCGTTCCGGCAACAACCGCATCGACAGTTTCCGCAACGTCGTCGAAGGCTCGGGCTTCGTGCATCTGCTGTTCTTCGTGCCGGGGATCGACGAGACGCTGCGCGTCGGCGGACGCGGCACGCTGTCGGCCGATCCGGATCTGCTCGCCTCTATGGTGGAGTTCGGCAAGCCGCCGCGCGCGGTGCTGAACGTCGCGGTCAGCGAAGTCTATTTCCACTGCGGCAAGGCGCTGATGCGCTCGAAGCTGTGGTCGCCCGAGAAGGTGCAGCGGTCGGTGATGCCGAGCATCGTGACGGTCATTCACGACCAGACTGGGCTTGGCGAACCGGCGAGCCAGGAGATCGTGGAAGAACTCTACAAGACGCAGCTGTAGGTGTAGCTGCAATCACAGTGTCGTCCCGGACAAGCGCGCCTTAAAGCGCGCGCCGATCCGGGACCCATAACCACAGGAAGTCGTTTGGCGAAGACCCGTGGTTAGCATCGCGCGCCACAACCACTCCCTGTGGTTATGGGTCCCGGCGTTCCGCCGGGACGACACCGAGTTTGTGGCAGCGCCAATGCGCCAATCTAGTGCCCCTCGCCCTCGAGCCCGCCGACGTGCTTCTGGGTGTAGAGCTCGAGGCCGATGCGGCCGATCAGGTCGAGCTGGGTTTCGAGGAAGTCGATGTGGTGCTCCTCGTCGCTCATCAGCTTCTCGAACAGGTCACGCGTGACGTAGTCCTTGACGCCGTGGCAGTAGGTGGCCGCTTCCTGGTAGAGCGCACGTGCGCTCATCTCGGCAGCGAGGTCGCACTCGATGATCTCCTTGACGTTCTGGCCGATGCGCAAGGGGTCGAGCACCTGCATGTTCGGGAAACCGTCGAAGAACAGGATGCGCGCGGTGAGCTTGTCGGCGTGCTCCATCTCCTCGATGGACTCCTTGCGCCAGACCTTGGCCATGTCGAGGAGGCCCCAATTGTCGAGGAAGCGGTAGTGCAGCCAGTACTGGTTGATCGCAGTCAGCTCGTGACGCAGTGCCTTGTTGAGATAGTCGATGACTTTTGCGTCGCCCTGCATGGTTCACTCCAGCTCTTGCAGTCCAAATCGGCCCTAAACCGAGTTTAGAATGCTTCTAAGTCAGTTTGCGAATGAGGGCAACCGGCTACGGAGACGCAGCCTGGGAAAAGCTCAGCCAAGCTGGCGAAAGGCCTTCAGCAGGCCGCGAGGGCGAATTGAGCGGGCTGCGCCGTCTCGTCATTGGCGGCCACGGTGTGGCTGTGCGGGCAGCCCGAGCAGCAGGACTGGGCGCAGGGGCCAAGCGCTTCGTCGATGATGGTCTTGATCGTCCGGGCGCAGCGGCCGCATTCGGCGCTACAGCCGAGGCACCCATAGACCTGCTTGGCATGGCGCACAGCGTCGTCGGACTCGGCGACGGCGGCGCGGACGTCGTCATCGCTCAGCACGTTACAGGAACAAACGATCATGGAAGCGGCAGGCCCTTCGGTGATGCGTCACCATCGATATTTAACGGGCCGGCCGGATGCAAAAGGAAAAAGCGGTATTTCAAGCTATTCCAAACTGGCCCCACCAGCAGCCTAGAACGGCTCCAAAACCCAGCGTTGCGCTGGATCAAGATTAGAGCGGATCTAGTCGCCGCCGCCCCCTCCACCACCGTCGCCGCCACCTCCGCAATCCCCGCTACTACCGCCGCTGTCACTGCTGGAACAGCTGCCCCCGTCGCTCGAGCTCCCCGAACCGCCGGAAAACCAGCTCCCCAGCGAGACGCCGTCACTCGTCCCCGTGTAGCTGTCGCCACCGCCATTACCGCCGTCGCCGCCGGCCGCGGCCCGCGAGCGGCGCTGGCTGCGGTTCTGAAGGTGCGCGATCCAGCCGTAGCCGATCGCGAAGACAACTCCAGCCGCGATCAATGCATTTATCACCGCATTGCCCATCGTCGCCTCCCAGGCCCATCTGTGCCTGATAACCATTGGTCGTGCCCGGCAAAGGGGCCGTTCATTCATCATTCAAACGAAGTATGGAACTCTGCTCCCAAAGAGTTCCCGCGTATTCCTACGAAAGGCCAAGCCCATGAAGAAGTTGCTCCTGGCGGTTACTGCCGTCGCCTCCTTGGCCTTTGCGGCCGCAACACCGGCCCATGCACAGCGCGGCGTCGCGGCGGGCGTGGCGGCCGGAATCATCGGCGGCGCCATTGTCGGCGGCGCGCTGGCCTCTCCGTATTATTACGGACCCGGCCCGGGCTATTACGAACCCGGCTATTACCCGCCCCGCTACTACGCGCCGGGTCCGGGCTATGTCTCCGATGGCTATTACGGTGGCGGCTGCGCCTGGCAGAAGCAGCGCTTCTGGGACGGCTACGGCTGGCGCGTCCGCCGCGTCAGAGTCTGCGGCTAAAGGCGTCGCGGGCGGTTCGTCTGGACCGCTTTACTACGGACGCGCCGTTCATCTCCGGGCCCGAAAAAGACCGCTTTTTCTCGTCACAGCTCCGTGTGCGTTTACCGTGGGTTGACCAATTGCGCGCTTCCTAGCTGCACGGCCAATTCCATCAGCGTGTGCGTGAACCTTTGAAACCCGGGCGCCTCTAACAAGAGGAACCCATCTCCCAGGAGAGCCCTGAGCATGAAGAAGACTCTAGTTGCCGCCCTCACGGTTGCGACGGTCGCCGGTTCGCTGGTAACCGCCACTCCGTCCGCCAAGGCCCATGACGGCGTCGGCGCCGGCATCGCGGCCGGCCTGATCGGCGGCGCGATCGTCGGC
>NZ_JALBHA010000434.1:0-5629 GCF_023006445.1 Bradyrhizobium sp. SHOUNA76 | reverse complement strand
CCTCCAGCGCCGCGATCAGCCGCGTCACCGCCGAGGGCGACAGTCGCAGCTTGCGCGCCGCCGGCGCAAAGCCGCGCAGATCGGCGACGGTGACGAAGACGTGCATGGCTTCGAGACGGTCCATGGGCATTATTGCATATATTGCAACGATGAAGTGTCAAGCAGATCGATTGTTTTACCCGCCGAAAGCTCCATTTTGGGACGTGAAAGACGCAGCAATGCGCCGGAATTCCAGGAGATGTTCCGATGACGGCCGTACAGACTTATGCCAGCGACGTCGCCTTCTCGCCCGCGGTGAAGGTGATCCAGGCGCGCAAGGGTTCGCGCGAGGCTTATGCGCGCAGCGAGCAGCGCGGCTGGCGCACCGAGGTCGACGACAACCTCGAAGCCTTCCTCGCCGACGCCAACAGCTTCTATTTCGCCACCGCTTCAGCGGACGGCCAGCCCTATATCCAGCACCGCGGCGGGCCCAAGGGCTTTCTCAAGGTGCTGGACAAGCAGACGCTGGCCTTCGCCGACTACGCCGGCAACCAGCAGTTCATCACCCAGGGTAACCTCTCGGACAATCCCAAGGCCTACATCTTCGTGATGGACTACGCCCACCGCCGCCGCGTGAAGATCTGGGGCGAGGCGCGCGTCATCGAGGACGACGAGGCACTGACGACGTCGCTGATGCCGAAGGGCTATCGTGCCCGGCCCGAGCAGGTGATCCTGTTCAAGATCGCGGCATGGGACACCAACTGCCCGCAACACATCCCACAGAAGTTCGATGCGGGTGACGTTGCCACGGCGCTGGCGATGAGGGATGCGAGGATTGCGGAGTTGGAGGCGGAGGTCGCAGCGCTGAAGGCGGCTGGTTGATCTCCGAGCCACACGCTCGGTGCACCCTCGCCCCTTGTGCGAGAGGGTGGATCGCCGCGAAGCGGCGAGCCGGGTGAGGGGTTCTCTCCTCACGAGAGGTGTCACGTGTGGAGAGAACCCCTCATCCGGCGCTTCGCGCCACCTTCTCCCACAAGGGGAGAAGGGAGGGGCATCGCCATTGCGGCGCCAGCGACCGCGAAATCAGATCACGCTCTCACCTTCGTGCTGGAAGCCGAGATAGCTGGCCGCGACGCGTTCGTTCGCCGCGATGTCGCTGGCCTTGCCGCTGAGCACGAACTCACCGAGCTCCATGACATAGGCCTGGTCCGCGATCTTCAGCGCGGCCTGCGCGTTCTGCTCGACCAGCAGGACGGAGACGCCGCTGGCGCGCAGCTCGGTGACGATGCGGAAGATGTCGGCGACGATGATCGGGGCGAGGCCGAGGCTCGGCTCGTCCAGCATCAGGAGCTTCGGCTCTCCCATCAGCGCCCGGCCCATCGCCAGCATCTGCTGCTCGCCGCCGGAGAGCGTGCCGGCGAGCTGCTTGCGGCGCTCCTTCAGCCGCGGGAACAGCGTGTAGACGCGCTCCATCGAGGCTTTCGCCTTGCTTCGCTCGATGCGAAAGGCTCCTAACTCGAGATTGTCCTCGACATTCATGGTCACGAACAATTCGCGGTGCTCGGGAACAAGGCCGAGGCCCATCGCGACGCGGTCCTCGATGTCGAGCCGGGCGAGATCCTGTCCCGCAAAGGTGACGCGGCCCTTCAGTGGCAGGACGCCCATGATGGCGGAAAGCAGCGTGGTCTTGCCGGCGCCGTTGGCGCCGACGATGGTGACGATCTGGTTGTCGCCGACCTCGAGCGAGACCGAGCGCACCGCCTCGACCTTGCCATAGGCGACATGTGCGTCGGTGACGGACAACAGCGTGCTCATGCCGCCACTCCGAGATAGGCCTTGATCACTTCAGGGTTGGTCTTGATCGTGGCGGGGGTGCCCTCGGCGATCTTGGTGCCGAAATCGAGCACCACGATGCGGTCGGCGAGGTTCATAACGAAGCCCATGTCGTGCTCGACCAGCAGCACGCTCATGCCGCCGTCGCGCAATTCACGGAGCAGGGTGGCGAGCTGCTGCTTTTCCATATGGCGCAGGCCGGCGGCCGGCTCGTCGAGCAGCAGCAGCATCGGATCGACGCAGAGCGCGCGGGCGATCTCGACGATGCGCTGCTGGCCAAGCGAGAGGCTGCCCGCGAGGTGGTGCATCTGCTCAGTGAGGCCGACACGCTCGATCTGGCGGGCGGCCTCAGCGAGAAGCTTGGCTTCATCGGCGCGGTCGAGCCGCAGCATCGAGGCGATCGGCCCCGAATGGCCGCGCAGATGCGCGCCGATCGCGACGTTTTCCAGCACGGTCATGTCAGGCACCAGCTTGACGTGCTGGAATGTGCGGGAGATGCCGAGCTTGACGATCTCCTGCGGCGGCGCCTTGTCGACTTTCCTGCCCAGCACCGAGATCGAGCCTGAGGTGGCCGACAGCACGCCGGTGATGAGGTTGAAGGTCGTGCTCTTGCCGGCGCCGTTCGGGCCGATGAGCGCGACGATCTCGCGGGCCTGGACGTCGAAGGAGACGTTGTTGACGGCGACGACGCCACCAAACTGCTTTCGCGCCTTGTCGACCTGGAGCAGGACGCTGGACTGGCCGGGCGAGCGGGTGCGCTGCTCCAGCTTCAGGGAGGTGTCGGGCTTCTTGCCACCGGTAGATTCCGGCAGGAACGACATCAGCCACGGCCAGAGGCCGCCGGGGGCGAGTTGCAACAGGGCCACCAGCATGATGCCGAACACGATGGTCTCGACCTGTCCGGATCCGGGCAGGATCAGCGGCAAATAGCTTTGCAGCACCTCTTTCAGGACCACGACGATCGCCGCGCCCAGGACGCCGCCCCAGACATAGCCGGCGCCGCCGACCACCGCGATGAAGAGATATTCGATGCCGGCCTGGGCGCCGAACGGTGTCGGGTTCACCGCGCGCTGAAGATGCGCGTAGAGCCATCCCGAGAGGCCGGCCAGGACCGCGGCATGGATGAACACCAGCAATTTGGCGCGCGGCGTGTGCACGCCGAACGCTTCGGCTGCGACATGGCCGCGGCGCAGCGCGCGGATGGCGCGGCCGGTGCGGGAATCCAGCAGGTTCATCGTCAGCAGCGCCGACACGATCACGGCGACCCAGATCGCGTAATAGATCGAGCCGGGCGAGAGCATCTTGAACGTGCCGATCGAGAGCGGCGGGATTGCCGAGATGCCGTCGTTTCTCCCGAGGAATTCCAGCTTGCTGAACAGATAGAACAGCCCGAGCCCCCAGGCGAGGGTGCCGAGCGGCAGATAATGGCCGGAGAGGCGGACGGTGATCAGCCCGAGCAGCACCGCCAGCGAACCGCTGACGACCAGCGACAGCGGCAGCGTCAGCCAGGGCGACAGGCCGTAGGCCGTCGACAGCACCGCGGTGGTGTAGGCGCCGAAGCCGACGAAAGCCGCCTGTCCGAACGAGGTCAGGCCGCCGACGCCGGTCAGCAGCACGAGGCCCATCGCGACCAGGGCGGCGAGACCGATATTGTCGAGCAGCACGATCCAGAACGGGGGCATCCCCGGGATGAACGGGATCGCCGCCATGAGAGCTGCGAAGGCGATGATGGGAAGCCGGCTCTGCATCTTGGCGTCAGTCCTTCTCTTCCTCGACCGCCGGCGCGGCGAGCGAGCGCAGCAGCAGCACGGGGATCAGCAACATGAAAACGATCACCTCCTTGTAGTTGGAGGCATAGAAGGACGAGAACGCCTCGACGAGGCCGACGACCAGCGCCGCGACGGCGGTCAAGGGGTAGCTGACGAGGCCGCCGATGATCGCGGCGACGAAGCCCTTCAGGCCGATCAGGAAGCCGCTGTCATAGTAGAGCGTCGTGATCGGCACGATCATGATGCCCGACAGCGCGCCGATGACGGATGCCAGCAGGAAGGCGATCTGTCCCGATAATGTGGTGCGGATGCCCACGAGTCGCGCCCCCAGCCGGTTCACCGCGGTCGCGCGCAGCGCCTTGCCGTAGAGCGTCAGGCCGAAGAACAGCCAGAGCCCGACGATGAAGGCGACGGTGATGCCGTAGACGGTGAGGCTCTGGCCGGTGAAGCGCAGCGCGCCGGCGGTGAAGGCGCCGGACAGCACGGCTGGTCCGCGCTGACCTTCGGCACCGAAGAACAGGAGGCCCAGTCCCTGCAGCGCGAGGTGGACGCCCACCGAGGCGATCAGCAGCACCAGCACGGAGGTGTGCGCCAGCGGCTGGAATGCGACGCGGTAGAGATAGAGGCCGATCATCGCCACGATCACCAGCGACAGCGCGATGCTGACCGCGACCGGCGGCTTCTGAGCGGCGAAATACATAGTCAGCGCCAGCACGATGGCCGGCAGCACGATGTTGGTGGCAGCGCTGCGCAGGATCAGCCGCCCGTGCAGCGCCTTGCGCGCCACGAACAGGTCGAAGGCGAAGGCGCCGATGCCCAGTGCCATTGCGAGCTTTGCCGTGCCCGGCATCTGGCCCGCCGCCAGCGAGGCATAGGTCAGCGCGCCGTAGGTGACGAATTCGCCCTGGGGAATGAGGATCACCCGGGTAACGGCGAACACCAGCACCAGCGCCAGGCCGAGCAGCGCATAGATCGCGCCATTGGTGATGCCGTCCTGCACCAGGAACAGCATGATGGTGGTATTCAAGACCGGACGCTCCCCCTAAAGATTGCGGACGGTCCCCTCGATTGCGGTGGACGGTCCGCTCACAGCCATTGAAAAACGCATGCGATATTTGATATGGTCCATAACAATTATCAAATATAACATCAAGGGCGGGACGGACGGCCTGTCCCGAATTTAACGCGATTACGAGCACGAGGCGATGACCGTTTCCAAAGCCGCTGAAAAGTCCTCTGAAAAGCCCCCCGAGACGGCCAAGGGCCGCAAGGACGTGGCCGAGGCGCAACCGGAGGCGCTCCAACTCGGCGATCTCTCCGAACAGCTCGGCTACGTGCTGAAGCGGGCGCAGCTCAAGGTGTTCGAGAACTTCCTGCGCTGCATGGCCTCGCTCCAGCTGACGCCGGCGCAATTCTCCGTCCTGCTGCTGGTCGAGAAGAATCCCGGCCGTAACCAGACCGAGATCGCCTCCACCCTCGGCATCCTCAGGCCTAACTTCGTGGCGCTGCTCGATAATCTCGAGAGCCGCGACCTTTGCGCGCGGATCCGCTCCACCAACGACCGCCGCTCGCACATCCTGGTGCTGACCGACAAGGGCAAGGCCGTGCTGGCCCGCGCCAAGAAGCTCGTCGCGACCAAGCATGAGGCCCGGTTGAACGACTTGCTCGGCCAGGCCAACCGCGAAGCCCTCATCGCGATGCTCTCGAAGGTCGCCAGCGAGTTTTAAGGCAGTCATTCCGGGCGATGCGTAAGCATCGAACCCGGAATCCCGAGATTCCGGGTTCACGCTTGCGCGTGCCCCGGAATGACGGGAGAAACTCTCTCACTCCACCAGGATCACCCTGATATCGTTCACGTTGGTCAGTGTCGGGCCCGGCAGCAGCAGGTCCCCTGTCGCCTCGAAGAACGCGGTGGCGTCGTTGTTGTCCAGGTACGCCTGCGGCTGGAGCGCTAGCGCCTTCATCTTTGCGAACGTCGCCGCGTCGATCAGCGCGCCGGCGGGGTCGGTGGGGTTGCCGGCGCCGCCATCGGCACCATCGGTGTCGGC
>NZ_JALBHA010000433.1:0-5637 GCF_023006445.1 Bradyrhizobium sp. SHOUNA76 | reverse complement strand
GCAACTGACAATGATCGATCAGATCGGCGAGGATATCGCGCGCCTCAAGAACAGGATCGAGAGTTGCCGGAATGAGACGATTAATAAGCTCTGGCAAGAGGATATCGCTCGCCTGGAGCAACGTGAGAGGGCCGCACTCAAGGCTCTGGTCGCCGCAATCCGCAAGCATCCCGACCTTGCCAAGAGGCTTGCGCTGATCAGCAGCGTCGACGGCATCGGGCTGCCGACCGCCGTCGCCATCCTGGTGCGTCTGCCTGAGATCGGCCAGATCACGCGGGAGCAAGCGGTCGCTCTCGCCGGCCTTGCACCCTATGACGACGATAGCGGCGACCGGTCAGGCGTTCGGCATATCGAGGGCGGGCGAAAGCGGCTGCGTCGCGCACTCTATACGGCTTCACTGGCGGCATCGTTTCGATGGAATCCGCAGCTCATCCAGCTCTACCAACGACTGACCGCAGCCGGAAAGGAACACAAGCCAGCGCTCGTTGCCTGTGCCAGAAAGATGCTCATCTTCGCTAACACAGTGGTAGCCCGCGGCACGCCATGGTGCGGCGAGCCGCCGGGATCACTCCCTGCTTCTTAGTTCGACCGGGACGCGTTTCTTCGTCCCGACCTGCGGCTCCTCCTGGCGCCGCGCGCAGCGTCCGTCAAGGATGGCCGTCGCTCGCCCCAACCTCACCCGATCTGCCGCCTGGCCACGCCTTGACGGACGCGAGCACGGCGTCATCATGGCAGGCGCAGGCGATCCGTACGGCTCAAAACACCGCCGCCATTTAATGGTTGCTACGCGTGCTGCTCGGCAAGGCGAAACGGGTAAGACTTTTTCGGGCTCTTTCGGAAGACGTAGCGGCGTCCCTCGCCAGAATGAGGTCTGTTACCGCGACCTCGAGGGAGCCCATGTCAATGAAATCCAAACCAGCGATCGTCTTTTGTCACGGCATTTGGGCCGATGGCTCATGCTTCAGCAAAGTTATTCCTGCACTGCAAGCGGATGGGTACGAGGTCATCGCGGTTCAATACGGCTTGGATTCCTACGCCGAGGATCTGGCGACGGTGAAGCGTACGCTCAACCGTGTCGGAAGCCCTGTCCTCCGATGATCGCGTTGTTGGCCTTGTCTACATAGCGGCGGTCGCCCCGGATGCGGGGGAGACTGTGCAAGACCAGCTCGACAAACATCCGTCGGACATCTTCTCGCGCGTCGAGGTCGCAGATGGGCGTGCCTGGATGCTTCCAAGTGGCACCGAGTTTTTCGCAGGCGACCTTTCCGAGACGGATCAGAAGTTGGTTTGGGCTACGCATTATGCGCCCGTTGCCGATCTATTCCAGCAGCAGAAGCTTAGCGCGGATAAGGTCGCGTGGAGATCTAAGCCAAGCTGGTACATCTTGGCCACGCAAGACCACACCGTGCATCCCGACCTGCAACGGTGGGTCTCGAAGCGCATGGGTGCGACTGTGACGGAAGTGGCAAGTAGCCATGTGCCAATGCTGTCGCAGCCCGAAATTGTGATCGACGTCATCCGCACGGCGGCGGCCGCCGTTCAGAAAGGCTAATCAGATAGACCTTCTCGACATGGGTGAAGCTCGGCGGATGGTAGATCGCAAGCGAAGCCCAACAATCCGTCCATCGACGTTTCGCAAGGGCTCAACCCTAGCGCAGTCCCATGGCCGACGCCGGCTGGTCCGCAGGGGACCTAGCCGTCGGTCTTGCCCCAGTTCGAAAGATTGGGCTCGCGCAATTTGAAAATTAGGACAGGAACATTCCTGCAATTGCCGAGTTTTCCGGGTGCCCTTCCCCGAGGGCAAACCCCGATAGGCCCCAGCTCCAATGCCCGCCAATATCCCACGAGCTGGGGCCATTTTTCTAACAGCGGCGCGGGGCTTGTGAATCCGGGAGTGTCCTGGTTTTGCGACCGGACGTGAACTTACTTTTGCGGTTTGGAATCGTATTCAGCAGCTAAGGAGCGCGCCATGGGAGAGCGCCGCAGAATCGTGCAGACCCGCTCGCTTGAAGAACGAATGGCCGAACAGGCCAATATCCTCAAAGAACGGGCGAGCCAGTTACCGGCTGGTGCGGAACGTGAGGGTTTACTCAAGCGAGCCAGGATCGTCGAGCTCGGCTCACATCTAAGCGACTGGCTGACCTCGCCCGGACTGCAGCCGCCCAAATAAGCCTTCGGAACGAGTCTTCACTTTGGTACGCTCACGAGCATCGACACGCGGTGATTCGATGCTCCAAATGATTTTGATAATGTGCGGGGTCGGGACTGCACTGGTCGGCATCTTAATCAGCGTATTCGAGTGGCGCGCATTGGTGGGTTACCGGCGCCTGAAGAGGCGTCCCACACGCCCTGGCTCGTAGGATGGGTCGAGCGAATCCGTTCGTCGACGACGAGGCATGACGGGTTTCGCGAGGGTCCTACGCGTACTGAATATGCCCTGACGCATGGCGCCATCCTCGGTCGACCAACTCGCGGTACCGGTCCTCGTACTGCCTCGCCATCCGGCTCGCGGCGAAACGCTCCTCGAAGCGGGCGCGGATCCTGCTTCGGTCCAGTCGGCCTATTTCCTTGACCGCTTCGATCGCCTGCTCCCGGCCATCCACGATGAAGCCGGTGACGCCGTGTTCCACGACTTCCGGCACCGATCCAGAGCGGTAGGCGATCACGGGCGTGCCGCACGCCATCGCCTCGATCATGACGAGGCCGAAAGGCTCCGGCCAGTCGATCGGAAACAGCAAGGCGGCGGCACCGGCGAGAAACGGCTGCTTGCGGGCTTCGTCCACCTCGCCGACGAGCTTGATCTCTTCGCCGTCGATCTCGGGTTCGAGCTTCTTCTTGAAGTAGGCGGTCTCCGCGCGGGGTATCTTGGCCGCGATTTGCAGCGGCATCCCGACGGCGCGTGCGATGCGTATGGCATCTTCCGGCCCCTTCTCCGCCGTGAGCCGCCCGAGGAAAGCCAAATACGAACCAGCTTCGAAGGAGGGTCGAAACAGGTCCTTGGGCAATCCGTGCGGAATCGTCGCGATCCAGTTTGCGTCCGGAAGCGCACGGCGCTGGTTGTCGGATATTGAGACGAAGGGAGCGTCCGGGAAAGCCCCGATCACGCTGGAAAGCCCCGGAAGGTCGAGCCGGCCGTGCATGGTCGTTAGAAACGGCACTCCGGTCCGACTCAGCACCGGCAGGGTCAACCAGTCGACATGGCAGTGGATCACGTCGAAGTCGCGTGCGCGCTCGGCGATGGCCTCGATCAGCAACGCGCAGGCGGCGTTCGGATCGACGCCCCTCCGCCCCAGCCGGAGCGCGCGCGGCCACACCGCCTGGAGGTTTCCTTTGGTCTTCGAATCCCCGGTAGCGAACAGGGTGACGTCATGTCCGAGCGCGACCAGTTCGTCCACAAGCCAGGCAATCACCCGCTCCGTGCCGCCGTAAAGCTTCGGAGGAACGCTCTCGGCCAACGGGGCAAGCTGGGCGATCCGCATCGCACTAGTTCCCCAACGCGATGCGCAAGCCGATCACGATGATCGCCGAGAGGAGAAACGAAACCGCGAGCAGCGTCCAAACAGGCCTTGTGCTACCGCGGGTCACGCGCGCGACGAGCATTTTCATGGTCGTCAACATTCGTCTCGGGGAAGCCGGTGCAGGTACGCCATCCCGAAGCTGGCGAGTTCTTCGGTATCGCTCTTGCGCTCTTCCCATCTCCTGTGCAGGTGGCGTTCGAGCAGGCAGCGCCGGCTGTCCTGTGCATCGACGTCAGGATGCCGCGCCCGGTACGCCGTCCATGCGATCTCCGTGGCGTTCTTCAAGACGGCTTCGTCGACCATGCTCACTCTCCGGGACCGAAAACCAGTCCCTGCCAACTCGAAGCTTTCCGGAAAGTTTCCACTTTTTCCCGGTGCTAGACGAAGAGAGGAGATCGAGAATCTGCAACGGCCCTTGGCTGACCGCTCAGGCGAACCGGCCACGTCCTGTCGCGAAGACAAAACGCAGGACACGCCCTAGTTTTGCGGACCGCAGACGTGCGTGGCGATCTTTCCGGAGGCATCGAAAGTCAGGCTCGCGCTGACGATGCCGCCGCGCGCGACGTACGAGACCACCGTCGTCTCTCCGGACGGCTGCAGATTGTCGAGGCCGGACGCGGGATATCTGGTGAGACGGTCGCGCCAATAGGCGCGTCGGCCGTCCTTGCCCGAGCTCGTCTTCATGCCGCCGCAGGCGCAATGGATCACCGCGTCGTCCGCGTACATTCCAAGGACAGTGTCGATATCGCCGGCGCGGTAGGCATCAAGCCAGTCGACCGCAGCGGCCATCGGGTCAAAGGACATGGGTCCTGCCTGCATGCCGTTTCGTCGGCGGAGGATTTAGGATCGAAATGATGAATGCGGCGTGAAGGTCTTTGCCGGTGGCCGTTCAGGTTTCCCCGGAACGGTGAACACGGGCTTGCCGCGTTCCCCAATCGACGCGGGCATTTCCGCCCGACGAAACACGCCTGAAACAATGCTGAAACCCGATTGTCCTGAACTCCGCGCGCCCGGGCCTCGACCAACGGAGCGAAAAGGAGATCATCATGATCCAGATCGGTTCGAAGGAAGAAGTCGCGTTCCTGCTGGCGCTGTTCGGCACCCACACCCAGCCTGTGAAGCGGCCGAAGCCTAAATCGCAGCAACGTTGAGAGGCTAAAAGTCATGCCCGGTTTGGCGGAATGCCAGAGCCTGTTGCGGCTCCTGATCGCCAGGGGCGATCCCAAGGCCATCCCGCTCGCCAAGGGCGCCATCGACCAGTTTCTGAACACGGCGCCGCTCAGCGCCCGCGGGCGTGGCCTGCGCGTGCTCCAGCGCGACGCACTCGATCAGCATGATGTGGCGGTCGGCGTGCAGCGCTCGTTCGCCGAGACGGTGGATGCCTATATCGAGCGCAAGCTTGCGGAGGAGTAGGGCTGCGCAATCCTGGCACGATCGCGAGCCGGGGTTGCGTTCCCGGAACCCATTGGATCGCAAGCGAATTTTCAACCCGCGAGAAACCTTTATCCGCCCCGCGCCTAATACCGCAAAGGATGCGGACATGCCCCGATATTACTTCGACCTTCGCGACGACAAGGGAATTGCACTGGACGAGGAGGGACTGGAATTGTCCAGCCCGCGCGCGGTTCGGGCCGAGGCCGCCAAATCGATTGCCGACATGGCGCGCGACGCCGTGTTGTCTGCGTCGCCCACTGGAGGCAGGCAACAGATGGCGATCGACGTTCGCGACGCCAACGGGCCAATCATGCAGGTGAAGTTCAGCTTCGAGATCGACAGTCTCACGTCGCGATCGCACTCACGCGATCATTGACGCGTCAGTGCCGGCCGGGATCGTGCGGACGGCGGCGGCGGCTGGGACTGCTCCGAGTCCAGCACGGCGATCTTGCGGCCGAGCTGCCACACCTCCACCTTGCCGTGCCGCGTGAACTGCTGCGCGAAGCTGAGAGCGGACTCGTCGGACGAGGCCTCGAATGCTTCGGCGGAGCGGAAGACGCCGTTCTCGCCGACGAGGTAGGCGCGATATTGCTGGCTCATGTCGGCGCCCTCAGGCCGGGCGAACGCAGCCAGGCATCGATCTGCATGGCGGCCTCGTCCTGCCGCGCCCGGCGCAGCAGCATCT
>NZ_JALBHA010000432.1:0-5639 GCF_023006445.1 Bradyrhizobium sp. SHOUNA76 | reverse complement strand
TCACCGAAGTCCGCACCATCGTCGGCGCGCCCGCATCCCCGCAGGCCGGCCCGATGTTCCGCATCGCCGTCAACAACGAGATCGAGCTCGATGCTCAGGTCCCGGCGGTGCACATGCCCAAGCTCAGCTCCGGCGCCACCGTGCGCATCAGCCGCGACGACGCGCCCGATTTGATCGGCCGGGTCCGGCTGGTTGCGCCCGAGATCGACCGCGCCACGCAGCTCGGCCGCGTCCGCATCAGCGTCACCAACAATCCCTCGCTGAAGGTCGGCGTGTTCGCCCGCGCCTCGATCGACGCCAAGCGAAGCTGCGGCGTCTCGATCCCCAAGACCGCGATCGACCATCTCACCATTCAGGTCGTCAAGGGCAACACGATCGAGACGCGCAAGGTACGGGTCGGACTGTCGTCCGACAGCGCGACGGAAATCCTGGAAGGCCTCGACGTCGGCGAAATCGTCGTCGCCGACGCCGGCTCTTCGCTCCATGACGGCGACCAGATCAAGACCATGTTCGCCGATGAACTCGATCGCACGCGGGTACGCTGATGGCTCTCAATATCTCGGCATGGTCGATCCGTAATCCGCTGCCGTCGGTCGTCTTCTCGATCATCCTCCTGATTCTCGGCTGGGTATCTTTCACCAAGCTCGCGGTGACGCGGCTGCCTTCGGCCGACATTCCCGTGATCTCGGTCGTGGTCTCGCAGTTCGGCGCGGCGCCCGCTGAGCTGGAATCGCAGGTGACCAAGACGGTTGAAGACGCGGTCTCCGGCGTCGAGGGCGTGCGGCACATCACCTCACAGATCACCGACGGCGTGTCGGTCACCACCATCCAGTTCGCACTGGAGACCAACACCGACCGCGCCCTCAACGACGTCAAGGACGCGGTGACGCGTGTGCGCTCGAACCTGCCGCAGAACGTCACCGAGCCGCTGATCCAGCGCGTCGACGTCATCGGCCTGCCGATCGTCACCTATGCCGCGATCTCACCCGGCAAGACGCCGGAGCAGCTTTCCTATTTCGTCGACGACGTGGTCAAGCGCGCGCTGCAAGGCGTCCGCGGCGTCGCCCAGGTCGAGCGCATCGGCGGTGTCGAGCGCGAGATCCTGGTCTCGCTCGACCCGGACCGTTTGCAGGCGATGGGCCTGACCGCCGTCAATGTCAGCCAGAGCCTGCGCGGCACAAATGTCGACGTCGCCGGCGGCCGCGCCGAGATCGGCAAGAACGACCAGGCGATCCGCACGCTCGCCGGCGCCAAGACGCTGAGCGACCTCGCCGGCACCATGATCCCGCTGTTCGGCGGCGGCGAGGTCCGGCTCGACGATCTCGGTACCGTCACCGACACCATCGCCGACCGCCGCACCTTCGCTCGCTTCAACGGCGAGCCGATCGTCGCGCTCGGCATCAAGCGTTCCAAGGGCGCCAGCGACGTGAAGGTGGCCGAGGCCGTGCAGAAGCGCGTCGACGCGCTCAAGGCCGCCTATCCGGACGTCGACCTGAAGGTGATCGACACCTCGGTCGAATACACCAACGGCAATTACCACGCGGCGATCTCCACCCTGTTCGAGGGCGCCATCCTCGCCGTCGTCATCGTGCTGCTGTTCCTGCGCGACCTGCGCGCCACCATCATTGCCGCGATCTCGCTGCCGCTGTCGATCTTCCCGGCGTTCTGGGCGATGGACCTGCTCGGCTTCTCGCTGAACCTCGTCAGCTTCCTCGCCATCACGCTGTCGACAGGTATTCTCGTCGACGACGCCATCGTCGAGATCGAGAACATCGTCCGGCACATGAACATGGGCAAATCGCCCTATCGTGCCGCCCTCGAAGCCGCCGACGAGATCGGCCTCGCGGTGATCGCGATCTCGCTGACCATCATCGCGATCTTCGCGCCCGCAAGTTTCATGTCGGGCATCGCCGGACAGTTCTTCAAGCAGTTCGGCATCACCGTCTCGGTGCAGGTCTTCTTCTCGCTGCTCGCGGCGCGCTTCGTCACGCCGGTGCTCGCCGCCTATTTCCTCAAGCACGGCCATCACGAAGAGCCGCCGCCCGGCCGCGTGCTGCGGTCCTATCATCGGATCGTGGCCTGGTCGGTGAAGCACTATTTTATCACGGTGCTGGTCGGCTTCGGGGTCTTTGCCGCCTCGATCTGGAGCATCACGCTGCTGCCGCAGGGATTCCTGCCGGCGCAGGACAGCGCGCGCTCCCTGCTCGCCCTCGAGCTGCCGCCGGGCACTCAGCTCGCCTACACCGAAAAGGTCACCGAGGACATCGTCGCGCGCCTGCGCAAACGGCCCGAGGTGAAGAGCATCTTCGTCGACGGCGGGCGCGTTCCGCCGGGCACCCAGGAAGTCCGGCGCGCGGCACTGATCATCAATTACACGCCCAAAGATGCCCGCGACATCACCCAGCGCGAGCTCGAATTCTCGATCAGCCAGGAGCTGGAGAACATTCCGGACATCCGCTTCTGGTTCCTCGACGAGAACGGCCTGCGCGCCATTTCGCTGGTCGTGACCGGCGTCGACGCCAACATCGTCAACAATTTCGCGAGTGAGCTCGCGACGCAGATGAAGCGGATTCCGACCATCTCCAACGTGATCTCGGAAACCACGCTGGAGCGGCCGGAGTTGCGCGTCGAACCGCGCGCGGATCTCGCCGCGCGGCTCGGCGTCTCGACCGAAAGCCTGTCGCAAACCATCCGCGTCGCCACCATCGGCGATGTCGGTCCCGCGCTCGCCAAATTCGACGTCGGCGACCGACTGGTGCCGATCCGCGTGCAGCTCGAGGATGCCGCGCGCGGCAATCTGAAGACGCTCGAACAATTGCGCGTCCCACTCGGCGAGCGCGGCGAAAAAGGCGGCGTGCCGCTCTCGGTCATCGCGGACGTCAAGCTCGACCAGGGTCCGACCAGCATCAACCGCTATGATCGTGAGCGGCAGGCCACCGTCGCCGCCGACCTCGTCGGCTCCGCCGCGCTCGGCGACGCCACCAAGAAGATCTACGACCTGCCGGTGATGAAGAGCCGGCCGAAGGGCGTGAAGGTCTCTCCCTCCGGTGATGCCGAGAGCCTGAACGAACTGTCCGACGGCTTTGCCACCGCGATCACGGCGGGCCTGATGATGGTCTACGCAGTGCTGGTGCTGCTGTTCGGCACCTTCCTGCAGCCGATCACGATCCTGTTCTCGCTGCCGCTCTCGATCGGCGGCGCGATCGCGGCCCTGCTGCTCACCGGCAAGCAGCTCACCACGCCGGTCTGGATCGGCATTTTGATGCTGATGGGCATCGTCACCAAGAACGCGATCATGCTGGTGGAATTCGCCATCGAAGCCATCCACGTCGGCAAGCCGCGCGACGAGGCCATGATCGACGCCGGCATGAAGCGCGCCCGCCCGATCGTGATGACTACGATCGCGATGGCCGCGGGCATGATGCCGAGCGCGCTCGCGGTCGGCGCCGGCGGCGAATTCCGCTCGCCGATGGCCCTCGCAGTGATCGGCGGCCTGATCTTCTCGACCATCCTGTCGCTGGTGTTCGTGCCCGCGATGTTCATGGTGATGGACGATTTCGGCGCCCTGATCTGGCGCTTCGCCAAGCGGCTGATCGTCCACAGCGAGGATGCCGAGACGGACGGTCATCACGGAGCGGCACCGGAATCGAAGGGCGTCGCACATCGCGCTGCGGAATGAGATTCGAGGCAAGCAGCCAAAGGGACGCACTGACCAAGGGCGCCCCCAGCCGTTATGTTACCCGTATGACTTTCACGCGGATCACGATCGACCCTACGGTCTGCACCGGCAAGCCCTGCATTCGCGGGCTGCGTTTTCCTGTCGCACGGTTGCTTGGCCTGTTGGCGGCCGGCGAGACCCGGGAGTCGGTCCTCAACGATTACCCGTATCTCGAACGCGAAGACATCGATGAAGCGTTGCGCTACGCGGCCTTCCTCGCGGAGGACGAGGCTGTCGAGCTGCCCTCCACTGTTCCGGCATCGTGAAATTCCTCGTCGACATGCCGCTCTCGCCGGCGTTGTCGCGCTGGCTGACAGAGAGGGGTCATGATGCCGTTCACGCCTCCGAGGCGGGCCTTCATGCTGCGAGCGATATTGAGATCATCGAGCGCGCCAGGCGGGAGGCGCGTACGGTCGTGAGGCGGCGATTGGACAGAAGAAGGTGTCCGAACCCGACTGGCAGAGGTTCTATCCGCTCTGACTGAGGACGAGATCCAGGGCAGCATCATCACCATTGACCGGAATCGTGTGCGCGGACGCTGGCTCCCGATCGGTTGGACCCTACTCGTTCCGCGCGATTGCCGTCAGCTTGGTCATGTTCCGCAGCAATATCCGGCCGCGCTGGAGATCGAGGATCGCTTCCTTGCGCCAGGCCTGCAGCTGGCGGTTGACGCTCTCGCGGGCGGCGCCGACGAAGACGCCGAGCTGCTCCTGCGAGATGTGCACCTCGGAGCCGAAATCGGCGGCGAGTGCGCAGAGCCGCCGCGCCAGGCGCACCGGCAGCGGCTGCAGCATGGATTCCTCCATGCGCTCGCTCTGCCAGCGGATGCGCTGGCACAGCAATGCGATGATCTTGATCGCGACCTTCGGCTCGCGTTCGAGGAAGCTGAGAAAATCCTCGCGCCGCAGCACGAACAATTCGCTGGCCTCCCCCGCGGTCGCATCCGCGGTGCGATTCTGGCCGTCCAGCACCGCGACTTCGCCGAACAGGTCGCCCGGCCCCATGAAATTCAACGTCAGCCGACTGCCGTCGGAGGCGCCGGTTTCGATGCGGACCTGACCGCGGCGCACGCCGAACAGCGCGTCCCCGGGATCGCCCTTCTGGAACAGCACCTCGCCGTTCCCCAGATGCTGGGTGTGACAGAGATTGGACAGCCGCTGGAGCTCGTCTGTACCGAGATCCGCGAACATCGCGTTCATCTTCAGAATGACCGCAAATTCGGCCTGCTTGCTCATTTCAATGTCCTTGTGAACGTCCTGGTCAGTTTTCTTGGCAAATCGCTGGAAACCCTCAACATCAGGATCGCGTAAAACCGCGCCGGGGAAGTGTGTCATAAGTCACATAACTTTGCAGCACCCCCTGACTATTTTTACGCGCTTGGAGCCGCTTCCCGTCCGGGGATAAACTCAGGCGCAAAGGATGGGTGCAAAGGGTGGTCGTCCGCGGGATTCGACGCCGATTGTCCGTCGCTGGAAAGTCGAGATGAGAGCAGTGAAATTCGCCGGCGCGGCTCTGGCCGCCGTCATCGTCGTGATCGCAGTCCTGCTGGTGGTCGGGATCCCCTCGGGCTTCCTGACCTCGACGATCGCCTCGCGCGTCGAGAGCGCGACCGGCTATCGCCTGTCGATCGACGGCACCACCAAGATCAGCCTGTGGCCGACGCTGAACGTCACCCTGAACGACCTTACGCTTGCCGACCCCCGGGATCGTAGCGGCGTCACGCGCCTGACGGTCGACAGCGTGCAGGCCGACATGTCGCTCTCCAGCGTGTGGTCGGGCCGCCCTGAGATCAGCGAACTCGTCGTCACGCGTCCCGTGCTCTACCAGCCGCTGCTGCGCGAGCGCCTGCCGAATGCGGGTTCCTCGTCGAAGCCGCTCGCGCCCGATGTCGGCGGCGCGTCCATCGCCCGCGTCAAAGTCA
>NZ_JALBHA010000431.1:0-5650 GCF_023006445.1 Bradyrhizobium sp. SHOUNA76 | reverse complement strand
GGTCGGTCGCCTGCCGACGGTCGAAGGCTGGCGGCTGCGCAACGCCGCCAATGGCGGTGCGCTGATCGAGGGCCGCGACGGGCTCTATGAGGTCTATCCCGGCGATCCCATCCCCGGCGTTGGTCGCGTCGATGCAATCCGCCGCCAGGACGGCCGCTGGGTGGTCGTCACCACCAAGGGGCTGATCGTCTCGCGCTGAGCGTTCGATATCCGACTTCCAAAGAGGCGCTTCACCACTGTGTGAGGCGCCTTTTTGCTTGAATAGGCATCCCGGCGCGGTGTTACCTAAGGCATGAGCCGCGCGTTGCGAATTCTCGTTGCTGCCGCCTTGCTGTTTGGTGGTGCCGTCTCGCTGTCGGCAGCGGAGACCGCGCCGATGACACGCGGCACGGCCATCACCGATCCCGAGCTGCTGCGAAGGCTCGATGAGGGCGACGCGCTCACGATCCCGCGCCTGTTGTCGCCGGAGCGGAATGCCGACCGTCCGCTGACGACCGACCTGCTGTTTTCGGAGCTGCCGCAGCTCAAGGACATTCCGCCGGCGATCGACGCGGAGTTCGGCCGCTACATCGCCCAGCGCAAGGCGGAATATCCGACCGAGACCATCGGCGTCGGCGAAGGTTTTGATGTGCAGCTGTTCGACCGGACTGTGCTCAATTCCCGCGACACGCGTTTCGTGCTCGCCGGTATCGTCAACCGCATGGACCGCGCCTATGTTTCGGACGAGTCCTGCGGCGAAATCCGCTTGATCTACCGGCTCGCGCGTTTCGACGGCGGCAAGACCGCGACGCGCCTGCCGATGACGTTCAATCTGGTGATGAAGGCGAGGGATACGCGCCAGACGGATGCGGACGGAAAACCGATCGCCTGCGCCGAGGTCGCGCGGCGCTGGCTCGACAATGGCGATTGGCAAGGGTTGATCGGCAGTCGCTTCCACCCCACGGATGCCATGCTCGATCGCATCGAGACCAACATCCAGCTCTCCATCGCGCCGAAATCGGCGCTGCACGATTTCCGCTCCGACTATCTGCTCAAGGTGTTCAAGTACGATGCGGCCACGAAACAGTTCGTGGAAGCGGTGCTGGAGAACCAGATCGACCGCGAGCGCATCCTCTCCGACGATGCGCTTCGGCGCGACTTCAAGGCCTGGCTGCTCGCACCCGAGAATTTGCGCGAGTTCGATCGCGGCACGGTGCTGATCCCGGAAAGATTTCTCGCCAGGGCCGCGGTGGTGCCCACACCCGCAGGCCTCGATGCCTCGGCGCTGCAGCCGGAGTTCGGCATGGTGCAAGGAGAAAGCAAAGGCGAGGGTCGCGACGACCCGGTCTTCACCGACAACGACGTGGTCGGCGCGTTGAAGCAGGCGGCCGCGCGCGGGGATATGCAGAACATCCGTTCGGTCGCAGGGTTCCAGCGCCGTCTCAACGACGTCACCTGCTCAGGCTGCCACCAGACCCGCGGCGCCGGCGGCTTCCATTTCCCCGGCGTGGATTGGCTCGCGGACAGGCCGTCCAACGCTTCTATCGTGCCGGCCTCGCCGCATTTCTTCGGTGACCAGGTGCGCCGCCGCGACATCCTGACTGCATTTGCCGCGGGCAAACGCCCTGATTTCTCACGCGGATTTGCCAGCCGGCCGCAGACCCGCGGCAGCCGGGAGCTCGCCGGCACCGAATATCAGGACGGCTGGGGCGCGCATTGTTCCCTGCAAGATGCGGGATCGGGAACGCTCGATAAGAGTTTTACGTCATGGAGCTGTGCTAACGGTCTCAGCTGTCAGGCTGCCGCGGCCTCACGCCGCATCGGCATGTGCTTCATCAAGACGCGTTAAGCCAACAAGCGATTTGGATGATTCATGACGGATACGGGCAACGCCAACAAAGCGCGCAATCGCGAGATCGCGCGCAATGAAGAAGCCAAGCAGGTCACCGGCAGCGCCCGCGTGAGCCTCTGGGCGATCGCGATGGCCGTCATCGTCGGCGGCATCTTGTTCACGCTCGGCTGGCTGGCGTTGCGGTAGCTTTCACTTCGCGTAATTCGTCATCCGCTTGCCCGGCAGCAGCTCATAGGCCGGCTTCCAGCCGGGCAGCGTGGCCATGCGGCCGAGCCAGGCGTGGATGGCGGGATGGCTCGCGGCAAAATCAAAGCCGTGCTCGTCGCTGGGATAGTGCAGATAGGCCATCATCGAGATGTCCGCGACCGTCGGCCTCGTGCCGATCGCGAATGCATTGTGCTGGAGGTGTCCTTCGAGAATGCCGAGGAAATCCTCGAGCCGCCGGCGGAAATGCTTCAGCACCTGCGGGTCGTTCTTCTCGGTGAAGGCCCGCATGAATCGATAGGTCGCCATGTAGCCGGTGAGCTTGTGGTTGTCCCAGAACAGCCAGCGCAGCAGCTCGAACTTTTCGTCCTCCGTCTCGCCGCCGAAGCGGCCATATTGCTCGGCGAGCTTCAAGAGGAGCGGCGCGGTCTGCGTCATCTTCACGCCGTCGATCTCGAGCACGGGAATCTCGCCCATCTCGTTGACGGACTTGCGCCACTCCGCCGTGCGCGTGACGCCGCCGCCAAAGTCGGTCCAGACAGGCTCGAACGTCTCGCCGCAAAGCGTCAGCATCAGCGCCAGCTTGTAGCTGTTGCCGGATTCGGGGAAGTAGTGCAGGCGGTAGCTGGGCATGGGACCTCGCGGCATTGGCGTGTTGCCGATTGTTATAGCGAGATAGTCCCTCATCGTCATTGCGAGCGCAGCGGAAACAATCCAGCAATGCATCCGCGGATACAGTCTGGATTGCTTCGCTGCGCTCGCAATGACGGAGTTTGCGGAGACGACGACCTTACCCCACCGCCCCCGAACTCCGCAGCTGCTTAATCGCCGCCTCGTCGTATCCCGCGCCGCGCAAAATCTCGTCACTATGCTCGCCCACGGCGGGCGGCTTGCGCGGCTGAACCTTCTTGGCGCCGTCGATCCAGATCGGGCTGTTGATGGTGAGCATGGTATCGTTCTCGAACGGCACCAGCACCTCGTTGTCCAGCATCTGCTTGTCGTTCGGGATGTCGTCGAGAATGGCGACGACGCCGAACACGAGGCCGCTGCCGTCGAGGATCTTGCGCCACTCGGCGAGATCTTTGGTGGCGAAGGTGTCGTCCAGGATCTTGATCAACTCGACTGAGCGGGCGTGGCGGTCCGCCTTGGTGGCGAAGCGGGGATCATTGATCAGGTCCTCGCGTCCGAGGCACTTGGCCAGCGTCGGAAACTGCTTCTCCTCGCTCAGCAGCGACAGGATCAGCCAGCGGCCATCCTTGCACTGGTAGTGGTTGGCGACCGCGTTGAGCGCGCGCTCGCGCGGACGCCGCTCGCCGAACTTGGCGCCGCAGAGTTTTGCCTGCGCCAGCACGCTCGCCGCCCACACCCCGTTCGCCATCAGATTGGAGGCGACATGCGAGCCCTTGCCGGTCTTCTCGCGTTGATACAGCGCGGTGACGATGGCGCCGTAGAACGCCATGGCGCAGGGATGGTCGCCCATGCCGGCGACTGAACGGGCCGGGGTGGTGTCAGTGTCGGCACGGACCAGGTCCATCAGGCCCGAACGCGCCCAATAGGCGTTGCTGTCGAAGCCGGGCTTGTTGGCCTCCTCGCCCTTCTCGCCATAGCCGGTGAAGGAGGCGTAGATCAGCCGGTCGTTGAGATGGGCGAGGTGATCGTAGGTGATGCCGAGCTTGGCGCGCACCGGCGGCGGCATGTTGGTGATGAAGACGTCGGCTTCTTCGACCAGCTTGTAGAGCACGGCCTGCGCTTCCGGCCTGGAGAGGTCGAGCGCGATGCTCTTCTTGTTGCGGGCTTCCAGCAGCCACGCGAAATTGTGCTCGCCTGAGGGATAGCCAGGCAGGTTCGGCAGGTTGCGATAGGGATCCCCCGCGCCGGGCGGCTCGATCTTGATGACATCGGCGCCGAAATCCGACAGCACGGTCGCGGCCGCGGGCGCTGCGATGAAGCTTGCGCAGTCCAGAACTTTCAGGCCTGAAAAGATGCCTTTTTCCATCGCGGCGTCGCTCCCTCGCTCTTGTCGTTTCCCGCGCGCTGGAATTGGCGCGGGCAGGTGATGGGAGCCATTAGACCGATGTTTTGCGGGGATGCAACGGCGCCTGGCGCAGGGCCCGTTGCGCCGTTCAGTACGCATGCGCCACGGACCCGAACCATCTCCCGTCACCCATGAGGCGGCCGCTTCTTCAGCGGCCCTCGAAGGGCGACGGCCCGGCTGCATCGGGGCCGCTCATCCTTCGAGGCTCCCCATGGGACGCGTTGCGTCCCATGCCTCGCACCTCAGGATGACGGAACCGGTCGTGCGCAGGGTGCGACGGCGCGAAGGCAGCCTCACTCCTCCCCCGCGAGCAACGCCGCATTGCCTCCCGCCGCAGCCGTGTTGATTGTCACCGTCTGCTCGGTCGCAAAGCGCGGGAGGTAGTGTGGGCCGCCGGCCTTGGGGCCGGTTCCGGACAGGCCGTTGCCACCGAATGGCTGCACGCCGACGACGGCGCCGATCATGTTGCGGTTGACGTAGATGTTGCCGACCTGCACGCGGTCGATGATGGCTTCGATGGTGTCGTCGATGCGGGAATGGACGCCGAGGGTGAGGCCGTAACCGGTACGCGCGATCGCCTGCAGCACGCGTTCGAGGTTCTCCGCACGATAGCGCACCACATGCAGGATCGGGCCGAACACCTCCTCGGTGAGCTGGCCGGCGTCCCTGAGCTCGAAGATGTGCGGCGCGACGAAGCAGCCTTGCGGCGCGGTGCCGGCAAAGTGCAGACGTGCCTCGTGCGTCATCCGCGCGATGTGCACGTCGAGGCGCTGCTTGGCCTCCGCATCAATCACGGGGCCGACATGGGTTGCGACGTCACAGGGATCGCCGATCTTCAACTCGCGTGCCGCGCCCGCGATCATCTCGATCATGCGGTCGGCGACGTCCTCCTGCACGAACAGCAGCCGCAACGCCGAGCAGCGCTGGCCGGCAGAGCGGAAGGCCGAGGTGACGACGTCATCGGCGACCTGCTCGGGCAGCGCGGTGGCATCCGCGATCATGGCATTGATGCCGCCGGTCTCGGCGATCAGCGGCACGATCGGCCCGTCCTTGGCGGCGAGCGTCCGGTTGATCAAGCGCGCGACCTCGGTCGAGCCGGTGAAGACGACGCCGGCAATATCGGGATGTGCCGTCAGCGTCGCACCGATCTTGCCATCGCCGGTGACGAGATGCAGCGCGCTTCGGGGGATGCCGGCCTCGTGCAGCAGGGCCACGGCCTCGCGCGCGATGCGCGGCGTCTGCTCGGCGGGTTTTGCCACCACGCTGTTGCCGGCCATCAACGCTGCCGTGACCTGGCCCAGGAAGATCGCCAGCGGAAAATTCCACGGCGAGATCGCGACGAAGGCGCCGCGACCGCGCATCGCGAGCGCATTGCTCTCGCCGGTCGGGCCCGGCATGGCGGCGTCGTTTCCGAACAGCTTGCGGCCCTGCGCGGCATAGTAGCGGCAGAAGTCGGCGGCCTCGCGCAGCTCAGAGAGCGCATCGTCGAGCGTCTTGCCGCCCTCTCGTTGCAGCAGCGCGATGAAATGCGCGCTGCGGCTCTCCAGGAGATGTGCGGCCTGCTCCCGCGCCGCCGCGCG